>NZ_JBEZKP010000004.1:0-212279 GCF_040706335.1 Streptomyces sp. NPDC048389
CTTCATCGTGGACACCGCCCGCCGACCAGCGCGAGCACGGAAGGACGCCCGCACACCAGACCCGTGACCTGCAACTTCACGATGCACACCGCTCACTGGGGCATGATGAAAGCCTTGTGCTCGAGCCTGGCATGCTGGCCCGGGAGGGCTTGCCGACCGGACGTGGAGCTTCAAGGCGCCGACGGCGGTGTCTCATATGCTCAGCCTATGAGAGAGCCTCATCCGATCGAGCCACCAGGAACGTTTGTCACCAGGGGTGATGATCGTTGGCGCGATGATCGGTGGTATGGGCGGTACCGGTTGTGGTTTCCTCAGGTGTCGCCGTGGCCCGACCCGCACTGGACGTTTGTTCGAGTGCGTCCGGGATGGCGATCTTTGGTCGAGGAGACGCTCTCGGTGGTGGCCACCGAGGTACCCAGGCAGAAAACCTGGCCGGTCCATTTGCTCAACCAGAAGGTCCATGGGCGAGGCTGGGGCTTCGACCTGGGCCCACCTGATGCTGACTACCTCTGCCTGGAGCAGCTGTCTGACATCTGCTACATCGACATGCGCAACCTTCACAAGCTCATCGATCTCCTGGCACCGGCTATGGAGGACGCGCACTTCTTCGTCTACTCGGCGGGCGACGGCCTCGACCGGTGGGTCGACGAAGTACACATCCGTGACGGGCGTAGCATCGTTGCCAGGTGGACCGTCGAGGGCGAGGCCTGGGCTGATTTCCCTGCGTTGTGCGCGGAGTTCGCCGGTAATCGCGCTGGGGACGAGGCCTTCGGTCGCTTCGTCACCTGTCTGAGCGATCAGTGAGCCCAGCCGCGAAGCCATCACGCGGCACTGTTCTCCAGGCGTTCGATGAGGACACCGTTCTCGAACCTGGCGCCGGAGCGGACGAGCGCGACGAGGTGGGCTCCGGTGATCGCGCGCCAGCGGTACTGTGCGGACTCGACGAGCTTGAACACCATCGCCAGCGCCGCGGCCGGGCTGCCGGCCCCGCGGGTGACCTTGGTCCTCAACTTCACGGTGCTGAAAGTGCTCTCGATGGGATTCGTCGTGCGCAGGTGCACCCAGTGCTCGGCGGGGAAGTCGTAGAACACGAGGAGCTCGTCGGCCTCGTCGGTGACCTTCTTGGTCGCTTTCTGCCACTTCGCTCCATAGGTGCGCTCGAAGTCCTTGATTGCCTTCTCGGCGTGGTCGCGGTCCTCGGCGTTGTAGATCTCCCGCAGGGCCTTCTTCGCGCCGGGCTGAGCCGACTTCGGTAGCGCGTTCATGACATTGCGAACCTTGTGAACCCAGCACCTCTGGTGCCTGGCCTGCGGAAACACTTCTGCGAGGGCCCTCCACAGGCTCATCGCGCCGTCACCGACTACAAGTTCGGGATCGCGCATGCCGCGTCGGCGGCAGTCACGCAGCAGATCCGCCCACGACTCGGTCGATTCACGCAGCCTCTCGGCCAGCGCGATGAGTTCCTTACCACCGTCGGTTCGCACGCCCATGAGGACCAGGACGCAGGAGTGGGCCTGGCCGAGGCGGACCTTGGGGTGGACGCCGTCGGCCCACACGTAGACGTAGTCAGAATCCGACAGGTCGCGGGCCTGGAAGGCGGTGTGGTCGTCGGTCCACTGCTTCGTCAGCCCGGTCACCGTCGCCGGCGAGAGGCCGGCCGAGGAGCCCAGGAACTGCTCCATCGCGGGCACGAAGTCCCCGGAGGACAGTCCGTGGAGGTAGAGCAGGGGCAGGACCTCGCTGATCTTCGGGGACTTGCGGCACCACGGCGCGAGGATCTTCGACGAGAACCGCTTGCGCTCGCCGGTCTCCACGTCGACGCGCTTGTCGTTCACGCGGGGCGCCTTCACCGCGACCGGCCCGGCGGCGGTGGTTACCGTCCGTTCGCGATGATGGCCGTTGCGGACCACCAGACGGCGGCCGACCTCGTCCCGCTCACCAGCCAACTCGGCTATGTAGGGGTTGGCTTCGGCTTCCACGGCTGCAGCGAGCATCCGCCGGGCACCCTCGCGGACGATGTCGTCCATCAGGGATGCGGTCTCGGTGGTTCCGTCGTTGTTGACTACGCTGAGCACGGGCGTACCTTCCCAACCCGCGGTGCAACGCGGGTCTACTCGGTGACCATCAATCGATCACTCGGGAAGGTACGCCCTCCGCGTTCCGCGAGGCACCCCTCCCGAGCCCGATCCACAGGTCTTGAGCATTGCTCCCAGGGTTCAGCGCGAGGGGGCATGGCGGCAGCGGCCGACAGCACGTGCTCCGAGGACGCGAGGTCATGCGTCGGGAGATCGGCTGCCGGCCGCTGGTCTTCGCAGCTGCCTGAAGAAACCGGGTGGTCAGTCGCGCTTCAGCCGGCGGATGGCCATCATTGCGCCGCCTCCGAGCACGAGCATCCCTGCGGCTCCGCCCAGCAAAGGGGCCGAGCCGTCCTCACCGGTGTTGGCGAGGTGAGGCCTGTGCGAGCGTACGGTGATCGCGGCTGAGAGCTTCAGTTTTGATTCCTTCCCCTTAAGACGGAAGGTGTACCGGCCCGGGTCTGTCCACTTGGGGATGGTGACGGTTCCCTCCACCGTGCCGTTGCTGTCAGCGGTGAAGAAGCCCAGCTTGATCGGTTTCGAGAGGAATGCGCCCACCCCCTCGTTCGGATCGAACCCGGTTCCGGTGAAGCTGAGCTCGTCTCCTGCGTCCACGGTGGTGGCGCTGAGGGTGAGGCTCGGGGAGTCGGGTGGATAGGGATAGGGATGGGCGTGGGCAGTTTGGGCTCCTACGACGGGGACTGCGGCCAGGACAGCAGAGGCTGCCGTGGCCGCGAAGGCAGCACGCCACTTCGATGACGCCGTCATCGCATTCACGCTCCTCAAGTGGAATCAGGCCGATGTCATGGTCCGCCTCGCGAGTACGGTATGTGGAATGGATGTCGCGGAATAGCACCTGTTAAGCGCCCTCAGGAAATAAGACGCCGTATGGGGTACATGGATCACCGGATCGGCCGTCAGTACCCCCGCGGCACGAGGAGCCAAGCCGGCCGATATGCGAAATCTTGGCCACCCGGCAGCGCTCGCCTTCGGACGTCCCGGGACTTCGGCAGATCTCCTGGTCGGTCAAACCCGACCATGGCCGGTGGCGCAGGCGGCGAACACACAAACGCACAGCGGGAAACGCTCATTGAAGTACACACCCGACGGAGATGTCGGGTGAATACTGACACCGCGTCGCACGTCTTGGTCTGCTCTTCCTCCCCTCCTGGAGCGTGTGTGCCCCCATTCCGTGTACTCGTGGTGTGCACCGGCAACCTCTATCGCTCTCCGCTTGCCGAGTGCCTGCTCAGGCACCGGCTGCTCGAGCATCGGCGGGTGATCCACCTGAGCAGTGCAGGCACCCGGGCTGTCGCGGATATGCCGATGGCGGCTGATGTCGCCTCCTTCCTCCTCGGACGTGGCGTTCAGCCCTGCGGGACGGGCTCCCGCCGACTGACCAAGGAGATGGTCGAAAGCGCGGACCTGGTACTGGGCGCTGCGACGGAACATCGTGAGGCCGCTGTGCGGCTGTCCCCTGTGCGTGCGTTGTCCCGTGCATTCACCTTCCGCGAATTCGCCTGGCTGGTGCGTCGCGAGGACGCCGCGGGCGTCGTGGATCCGGCCGCACGGTTTGCGACCCTCGTCCGGGGCGCGGCCGCTCGCCGTGGTTCCGTGTCGACACGCGACGCAGACGTGAACGACCCTCTTGGCGCACCTCCACTGCAAGTACATGAGTGCCTGGTTCAGATCGCGGAGGTCGTGGAGCGCATCGCCGCGCCCATGCGGACCAACTAGCCCCGCTGTTTCACTTGGGGACGGCCGACTGGGACGGAGGTACGAAAGTGCCTTCCTGGCCTGGGCGATGAGCCTTGCCGAGGGGTTGTGTCGGTCCAAGCCGGAGCCTTGTACGTGCAGGCTGTCGGGTTGCCTCCGAAGGCCCGGGTCGGTGCCGACGGTTCGGGGCGGTCGGTCATGCCGGCAGGAGCACTCTCCGATGGAGACACCCGCCTGGCTGGCTGTCGGTGACCGCGATTACCTGATGGGCCGGTGGACCCGAAAGCGACAACTCTGGGTTGACGATAAGCACATCGTCAACCTAGAGTTGTCGCATGACAGATCCAGTCCGCATGACTCATCCTGTCCGGCTCGACGATCTGATCGACGCCATCAAGAAGGCGCACACCGACGCGCTCGACCAGCTCTCCGACGCGGTCATCGCCGCTGACCACCTCGGTGACATCGCCGACCACCTCATCGGCCACTTCGTCGACCAGGCCCGGCGTTCCGGGGCGTCCTGGACCGACATCGGCCGGTCCATGGGCGTGTCCAAGCAAGCCGTCCAGAAGCGCTTCGTCACCAAGGAATCGGACCAGCCACTCGACCTCGACCCCAGCCAGGGCTTCGGCCGCTTCACCGACCGCGCCCGGAACGTGGTCATGGCCGCGCAGAACGAAGCCCGTTCCGCCGGCAACGCCCAGGTGGGTCCGGAACACCTCGCACTCGGCCTGCTCGCCGAGCCGGACGGCCTCGCCGCCAGGGCGGTCATCGCGCAGGGCGTGACCCTCGACATGGTCCGCGGCTCCGCCACCACGGCGCTGCCTGCCCCTGCCGAGGAACTGCCCGAGGTCATCCCCTACGACGCACGGGCCCGCAAGGCAATCGAACTCACCTTCCGCGAGGCGCTGCGCCTCGGCCACAACTACATCGGCACGGAGCACATCCTGCTTGCCCTGCTGGAGGCGGAAAACGGGGCGGGCCCCCTGTCGGGCCTCGGCCTGACCAAGGAAGCGACCGAGCAGCACGTCACCGAGACACTGGCACCCTTCATGGGCACCCAGGAGAACCCTGCCACCCGGGAGAAGTGAACGGAGCAGAAACGAGCGGGCCGTTTATGCCCCCACTTTCGTCAGGGGCCCTGTCCAGGGGCCGTACGGCAGGGTGGGGGCATGCGCGGAGACCTGCGGAGGAACCGGCGGAAGGACCGGCTCACGGACCTGGCCCTGTGGGCGGTCGTGGCCGGTCCCGTCGCACTGAGGTACGGCACCGAAAGCTGGTGGCCGGCCGTCCTGAGCACAGGAGTGACCGGCCTCGCCGTCCTGCTGTGCCGGGTGCGGCCGCTGGTGTCGCTGCTGATCGTGATCGCGGCCGGTCTCGTCCAGAGCCTGGAACTGCTCAGCCCGTCCTACGCCCTCCCGCTGGCCGCCTTCGGGTATCTGACGGGCCGCCGCAGTGCGACCGCACGGCCCGCGCTGCTCTCCTTCGCGGGCGTCGCGGCAGCGGGGCTGGGCCTCTGCCTGGCCCTGGACGACCTGTGGACCTGGTTCGCCCAGCTCGGCACGCTCCTCTTCGCCGTCGTGGTGCCGTGGCTGGTGGGCCGCTACGTCCGCCAGTACGCCGAACTCGCCAGCAAGGGCCGGCAGCTGGCCGACCGTATGGAACGCGAACAGCGGGCGGTCGCCGACCGTGAGCGGCTGCGCGAGCGGTCCCGGATCGCCGGGGACATGCACGACTGTCTCGGCCACGAACTGTCGCTGATCGCGGTACGGGCCGCCGCCCTTGAGGTCGACCCGGACCTGGACGCCCGCCGCCAGGCCGCGGCGGGTGAGCTGCGCCAGGCCGCCGCGGACGCCACGGCCCGCCTGCGCGACATCATCGGCGTGCTGCGCGCGGACGGCGACCCGCCGACTTCACCCGCCGACGAGACGGTGACCGCGCTCGTCGAACGGGCGCGGGGCTCCGGCATGCCGGTCGAGCTGACGCAGAAAGGCACGCCGCCCGCGCTGCCGCCGATGACGGACCGGGCCGTGCACCGCGTCGTCCAGGAGTCCCTGACGAACACGGCCAAACACGCACCGGGCGCGGCCGTCCGCGTACGGCTGTCGTACGGCGAGGGCGACGTCACCGTCCGCGTCACGAACTCCCGTGCCGCCTCGGCTTCTTCCCTCCCCTCGAGCGGTACGGGCCTGGTCGGTCTGGACGAACGGGTCCGCCTCGCGGGCGGCACGCTCACCCACGGCCCGGACGGTGACGGCTTCACGGTCTCCGCCCGCCTCCCGCTGACCACCGGCCCCCCGGCCGCGCCCACGCCCCCGGCCCCGACGTCTGCCCGCGAACTGGACCAGGACCGCCGCCGGGTGCGGCGCGGCCTGGTCCAAGTGATCACCGTGCCGGTGGCGGTGGCCGCCGTGCTCGGCGTCCTCGTCCTCGGCTTCCGGATGTACAGCGACACCCGCACGGTCATGGACCGCGACCAGTACGACCGCGTCCAGGTCGGAGACTTCCGCGCCGACGTCCTGACCCGCCTGCCCCGTCTCTCCCTCGACGGCGCGCCCGCCGGCGTCGACCCCGAACCGCCGGACGCCGGAGGCTGCGAGTACTACCGCGCCGTGAAGTACGAGTCGTCCCCCGCGTACCGCCTCTGCTTCAAGAACGGCCACCTCGCCTCGAAGGCGATCGTGGCCGATGTCGACAACGAGGAGGAACGCGACCGAGAACACGCCCCGACCGGGTAGGCCGTGCTCGCTGAGCATTGCGCGTCACGATGGCCGCTGACCCCAGGCCCGGGCCGCGTTCCGGTCAGGATTCGAGAAGCGCAGGTCCCGGAGCCGCGGCTAGCGTCATTGTCATGACTTCCATCGAATCCGTCACCCTCGAGGTGGCCGACCCCGCGACCGCCGACCGCTTCTACACCACCGCCTTCGGCCTGGGCAGTCAGATCCGTCTGCGGGCCTCACAGGAGCCCACGACCGGCTTCCGGGGCTTCACTCTGTCGCTCGTGGTGTCCCAGCCGGCGAACGTCAACGCTCTCTTCGACGCGGCCGTGGATGCAGGCGCCACGACACTGAAACCCGCCGCCAAGTCCCTCTGGGGCTACGGGGGCGTCGTACAGGCCCCCGACGGGACGATCTGGCAGCTCGCATCGTCGTCCAAGAAGGACACCGGCCCGGCCACCCGGCAGATCGACCACATGGTGCTCCTGCTGGGGGTCGCGGACGTGGCCCGGAGCAAGCAGTTCTACGTCGAGCGCGGCCTCGCCGTGGCGAAGAGTTTCGGCAGCAAGTACGTCGAGTTCGCGGCCGGGTCGGGGCCTCTCAACCTGTCCCTGTACAAGCGCCGCGGCCTGGCAAAGGTCGCGGGGGTCTCTCCCGACGGCACCGGCTCGCACCGGCTGACGATCGACAGCGATGCCGCGCCGTTCACCGACCCTGACGGGTTCGTGTGGACGACCGCGTCGGAGGCCGGGTCGTCGTGAACCGGGTGACGCGGGTGACGCGGGTGCATGTCGACCCGGCCCACCGGCACGTCCGGCGGCCGCATCAGGGCCTGTGAGCCGTCAGGGCCTTCACCAGTCCGGCCACGAGGCGCGCCCGCTCGGCCATGGCGTCGACCACCAGGTACTCGTGGTCGGCGTGGGCACCGCCCCCGACCGCGCCGAGACCGTCGAGCGTCGGCACCCCGAGCGCGGCCGTGAAGTTGCCGTCGCTTCCGCCCCCGACCGCCCTGCCTTCGATGCCGGGAAGCAGCCGCTCGGCCAGCGCGAAGAGCCCGGCCGACGCCGACTCGGGCATCGGAGGCCGGCCGACACCGCCCTCAATCGCGATCTTCGCCTCGTCGAGATGCGTGGCGAGTGCCGCGAAGGCGGCCTCGACACGTTCCTTCTCACCTGCCGACTCGACCCGGACATCGACGAGGACGGTCGCCTCCGCGGGCACGACGTTGTCCGACGTCCCCGCGGACGCGACGGTCGGTGTGACCGTCGTGCCGATGTCGGGGCGGCCGAGCGCTGCGATGGCCAGCACCTGGTGTGCCGCTTCGACCAGGGCGTTGACCCCGGCCGCGGGCTCCAGGCCCGCGTGCGACGCCCGGCCTGTGACGGAGACCTTGAACGAGCCGCAGCCCTTGCGGCCGGTCTTCAGTGCTCCGCCGTCGGCGGCGCCTTCGAGCACGAGTACCGCGCCGCAGGCCATGGCTCGTTCCTCGATCAGGGCCCGGGAGGAGTGGGAGCCGACCTCTTCGTCGGCGGTCACCAGGATCTCGACGCCCGACCGGTCGTCCAGCGCCGCCAGGCCATGGACGGCCTGCACCAGACCGCCGAGCATGTCGAACACTCCGGGGCCGGTCGCCCGCCCGTCCTCCACCGTGAACGGACGGCGTGCAAGGGTGCCGAGCGGGAACACCGTGTCATGGTGACCGAGGATCAGCACGCTCGGATCGCCGCCCCCCGACCAGTGGACGTGCGGCCCTGCCTCGCTCTCGACGAGGACGGCCTGCCCGCCGAGCCGGCTCTCGATGATCGCGGCGACCGCTTTGGCCGACGCCGTCAAGGCGCCGAGGTCGCGTGAGGGCGACTCCACCTCGACGAGTGTCCTGAGGTCGTCGAGCATCGCGTCGACACTCACATCGGCGGTGTTGTGCATCGTCACGCCGCAAGAGTACGCGGTGGGGCGGTGACGAAGTCCCGCCTCACGCCCCGAGCCAGGTACGCGTCAGTGGATGCAAGTCGCCCCCGCCGAGCGGCGACTATGTGACCGACAGCACCGCCCAGACAAGCTTGCCCGGCCCCTCCCGGTCGGCGACACCCCATTTCGCAGCCAGCACGTCGACGAGGGGCAGGCCCCATCCGCCTGTCGCGTCCTCGCGTGGGATCGCCATCAGCGGACGAACCTCGGAGGCGTCGTGGACTTCGATCCGGAAGCCGTCGGGCACCTGGAGGTACCGGGTCTCGATCTCGCGGCCCGGGGTCGTCGCATGCCGGACGGCGTTGGTCAGCAGCTCCGAGAGGACGAGGGACGCCGCGTCCTCGATGCCGCTGAGGCCCCAACCCGCCAGCACCGCACGGAGTTCCGCCCTCGCCCGGCCGACGTTGCGCCGACTGCGGCTCCAGCGACGGACGACGACGCCGGCCACCACTGTGACGGACGGTTCCATCACGCCACCTCCACGCCGTGGATGAGACGCGGGCCCACGTCGATGCCGTGCACGGCGAGCCACAGCGCCCTTCGGCGCTGCCGTTGCAGCCGGACGGACTCCCGCGCCTCGTGGGCGGTGAGGTAGGGCCGTACGAGGCGGCTGTCCTCGCCGCGCAGGAGCGGGCAAGGCGGGGACTGCGCGACAACCGCCGAAGCGGTTCCGCAGGAAGGTTGCGGCCGGCCGTGGTGGCGGTGACGACCAGAGGGAGGCAGCAGGAACCGCAACAGCGGTTCGCACAGGAGAAGGATAAAGTGCAGCACGTTGACGCTCCTAGCAAGCGTTGGCCATGCCCCCGGATCGTTGGCCCGATCGCGGGGGTCTCTGCTGTGTCGATGTCGTAGAGGGCGGCGGCGGGCCACGCGATCCACAGGCCCGGTCGCTTGATGGCACGTCAGTCGACGTGGAGCCCCCTGTCACTAAGTGACCCCGCCACCCAAACTACGGGTACTCACTCCGCTACCGCAAGTGACTCTATCGCAAATTTGCGCCGCCTCTCCGAAGTGCCCCGCTGGCCTCCTCCACAGGCAACGCGGCACACTTACCCGCACGTTGAGGGGAGAGAGCATGCCCGCTGGTGGGAGGCCCACCGTTCGCAGCCGGAGGCTCGGAGCGGCGTTGAAGCGCCATCGAGAGGCCGCCGGCCTCGATCAGTCGACGGCCGCAGCAGCGATCCTGAAGTCGATCACCAAAGTGAGCCGCCTCGAGAGCGGACACGTCTCTGCCTCCCCGCTGGAGGTCCGCACCCTGCTCGATCGCTACGGTGTCGACGACGAGGACGAGCGCAGCAGGCTGGAGAGGCTGGCACGGGCCAGCAATGAGCGCGGCTGGTGGCTCGACTACCAGGAGATCGTCAGGCCGGGCTACGCGGACCACATCACGTTGGAGACCGACTCGACCTACATCCGATCGTGGGAGCCGGCCCTCATCCCTGGGCTGCTGCAGACCTCTGAATACGCTGAGGCCGTCATCACCTCGGGCCCGACCTTCATCACGCCCGAGCGGGTGGCCGAGTTGGTCAAGGTGCGCCAGGAGCGACAGAAGCGCATCGAAGCAGGCGGAGTACACTTCACCGCCATCGTCTGGGAACCTGCGGTGGTTTCTCTCACTGCTCACGATCCGATGGTCCGCAACCGTCAGCTTCAGCGGCTGCTCGACGCGGGCGAACGCCAGAACGTCACGGTGCAGATCCTGCCGCAGGCAGCGAGTACGGCCGCCGGAATGTCAGGGCCGTTCGTGGCCTTCTCCTTCGGCGTAGAGCCGAACGTCGAGGCGGTATCCGTCAGAACCGTCGCCAACACCACCGTCGTGGAGTCGCCGGAAGACCTGGCCCTCTACGTCAACGTTTTCGACCAACTGCGCTCTGCGGCCATGTCCCCGGTGGACAGCGCCGAGCGGATTCGCGGACTGCTCGCTGAGACGCCAGTACCAACGGAAGAGGCATCGTGATACCCGAGATCGTCAGTACCTTTCGCAAGTCGTCCTACTCGGACCAGCAAGGCGACTGCGTCGAGGTGGCCCGCACCTTCGACCAGGGCCGTGCCGTACGCGACAGCAAGAACACCACCGGCCCGGTACTGGCCTTCGGCCTCGCCCCATGGCGCGCGTTCCTCAGCGGTCTGGCGGCCGAAGCACGCGGCTGAAGCAACAGCCCGGCCCCCGCTGGCTGTTCGGCAGGCGTGGACGGGAGCCCGCCAAGGCGCACGGCTCTCCGTTCCCGGCGGCCCGGCTCCCCCGCCTGACAGGAAGACGGCGCCCCCGCCCGGCCACCACCCGGGCAGGGGACGCCGTCCCCGGCAATCGCGTCACCCCGTCACCGCAGCAGCACGCCGCCCGATTCCTCCGCCACCGACTCCGTCGGGACCGCGACGAGGCCGAGGTCCGCGCCCACCGGGATGAGCCGGTGCGAGGGCAGGATGCGGACCGTGTAGCCGAAGGGGCCGGTGCGGTCGAGGGCGAGGGGGCCCTCGTACACCCAGCGGCCCTCCAGGTCCGGACCGCTCGCCGGTTTCAGCGGGAAGGTGCGGGCGTCGCGGATGGCGTCGTCGGAGTCGACGCGGCCCGCGACCACCTGCACTTCGACGTCGTCCGGCTGCAGTTCGCCGAGCGTGGCCTGAACGCGCAGCGTGAGTGTCGAGCCGAGACCGGCCGTCGCGGAGGCGCCCGCCGCCGCGTCCTGGTCGACGGCCTCCACGTGGTCGACGGCCACCTGCCGCCACGCGGAGCGCACCCGGGACTTCCAGGCGGCGAGTTCCTGGGCGCTGGTGGCGTCCATGGAACGGTGCGCGTGCGCGGCGGGGGCGTACAGCCGCTCGACGTACTCGCGGACCATGCGGCCCGCGAGCACCTTGGGGCCGAGGGTGGTGAGGGTGCGCCGGACCATCTCGATCCAGCGGTCGGGGAGGCCCCCGCTGCCCCGGTCGTAGAAGCGGGGGGCGACCCGGTCCTCGATCAGCGAGTAGAGCGCCGCCGCCTCGAGTTCGTCGCGGCGGTCCTCGTCGGTGGACGCTCCGTCGGCGGTGGGGATCGCCCAGCCGTAGTCGGGCTCGTACCACTCGTCCCACCAGCCGTCGAGGACCGACAGGTTGAGCGCGCCGTTCAGCGCGGCCTTCATGCCGCTGGTGCCGCATGCCTCCAGGGGGCGCAGCGGGTTGTTGAGCCAGACGTCGCAGCCGGGGTAGAGCTTCTTGGCCATCGCCATGCCGTAGTCGGGCAGGAAGACGATGCGGTGGCGCACGCGCGGGTCGTCGGCGAAGCGCACCAGTTCCCGCACCAGCCGCTTGCCCCCGTCGTCGGCCGGGTGGGCCTTGCCGGCGACGACGATCTGGATCGGCTGGGTGGGGTGGAGCAGCATCTCCGTCAGCCGCTCCCGGTCGCGAAGCATCAGCGTGAGCCGCTTGTACGAGGGCACCCGGCGGGCGAAGCCGATGGTGAGCACGTCCGGGTCGAGTACGCCGTCGATCCAGCCGAGTTCGGCGGAGCCCGCGCCGCGCTGGCGCCAGGAGGCGCGCAGCCGGTCCCGTACCTCGTGCACCAACTGCTCGCGCAGTGAGCGGCGCAGCTCCCAGATGTCGGCATCGGGGATGTTGCCGACGGCGTCCCAGCGTCCCGAGCCGCCGACGGTCAGGGCGTCCTCCGCGCGGGCGGCGCCGATCTGGCGGGCGCCGAGGCGGAACACCTCCGGTGCCACCCAGGTCGGGGCGTGCACCCCGTTGGTGACGGAGGTGATGGGCACTTCCGTGGCGTCGAATCCCGGCCAGAGTCCGGCGAACATGCTTCGGCTGACCGCGCCGTGCAGTTCGGAGACGCCGTTGGCGCGCTGGGCGAGCCGCAGGCCCATCACCGCCATGTTGAAGAGGCCGGGTTCGCCGCCCGGGTAGGTCTCCATGCCGAGTTGGAGCACCTTGTCGACGGGCACGCCCGGCAGTTCGGCGCCCTCGGCGAAGTGGCGTGCGACGAGTTCGCGGTCGAAGCGGTCGATGCCGGCCGGTACGGGGGTGTGGGTGGTGAAGACGGTCCCGGCGCGCACCGCCTCCAGCGCCGCGTCGAAGCCGAGGCCGCTGCCGCCGTGTTCGGGCGCTTCGCCCAGTTCGCGGATGCGTTCGAGACCGAGGAAGCCGGCGTGGCCCTCGTTGGTGTGGAACACCTCGGGGGCGGGGTGGCCGGTGAGCCGGCAGTACGTGCGGACGGCCCGGACTCCGCCGATACCGAGCAGCATCTCCTGGAGCAGCCGGTGCTCGCTGCCGCCGCCGTACAGCCGGTCGGTGACGTCGCGGGCGCCGGGCCCGTTCTCCTCGATGTCGGAGTCGAGCATCAGCAGCGGTACGCGGCCGACCTGGGCGACCCAGATGTGCGCGTGCAGCGAGCGGCCGCCGGGCAGGGCGAGGGACACCCGGGCCGGGGCGCCGTCCGCCTCGCGCAGCAGGCCGACGGGCAGCTCGTTCGGGTCGAGGACGGGGTAGTGCTCCTGCTGCCAGCCGTCGCGGGACAGCGACTGGCGGAAGTAGCCGTGGCGGTAGAGCAGGCCGACGCCGATGAGCGGTACGCCGAGGTCACTGGCCGCCTTGAGGTGGTCGCCGGCGAGGATGCCGAGGCCGCCGGAGTACTGCGGCAGGGCGGCGGTGACGCCGAACTCGGGTGAGAAGTAGGCGATGGCCTCCGGGAAGGCGGGGGTGTCGGGGCCGCCGTCGCCGCCGTGGGACTGGTACCACCTGCGGCCGTGCAGATAGTCGTCGAGGTCGTCGGCGGCGGCGGTGAGCCGGCGGAGGAACCGCCGGTCCTTGGCCAGTTCGGCCATGCGGGTGGCGGAGACGTTCCCGAGGAGCCTTACGGGGTCGCCGCCGACGGCCCGCCACCCCTCGGGATCGACGCATCGGAACAGTTCTCGGGTCTCGGTGTGCCAGGACCAGCGCAGATTGCGTGCGAGGTCACTGAGAGGCCCGAGCGGCTCTGGGAGGACGGGGCGGACGGTGAATCGACGAATGGCCTTCACAAGTTCCACCTTCGCAGGGGAGGTACGCATCCGAGGGGACGCACGACGGTGCGTCCTTTTCCGTCATTTCCGACGGTATCGGTCCGCGCCGTACGTAACCACGGCGCACTGACGTGCGCCCGGCGCATTGGGGCACCCGGCGCGCTGACGGTCGTCGGACAAGACCGGTTCCGGCCTCGTGTCGGGCCGGTCTCTTCACGTGTGTCTTGTGCGACCCCGTACGTCCTAGTAGTTAACACATCACCGGATTGCCCACCCGAACGGCGTGGGTAAGGCTCACCCGGAACGCAGGCGAGAGCACTCCCGATCGGCCTCCCTACCGTCCAACCGAGTGAACGCGGACAGGAGCGGACATGCCCGCAGCCCGCCAGTCACCGACTCAGCAGATACAAATAAAACCCAGTCAAATGAGACTTGGTCCGCACAAACGAGATATTCCGCTCCATCCGACCTGCCCGCACAGCCCTCAGGTGATGTTGTGAACTCGCTCATCGGTCGCATCCCCGTCCTGGACGTCCGCCCACTCGTCGACTGCGGCAGAAGGCCCGCGAAGGCCGTGGCGGGTGAGACCTTCCAGGTCACCGCCACGGTCTTCCGCGAGGGCCATGACGCTGTCGCCGCCAATGTCGTGCTGTACGACCCGAAGGGCCGCCCCGGCCCCTTCACCCCCATGCGGGAGCTCGCCCCCGGCACCGACCGGTGGGGAGCGGAGGTCACCCCCGCCGCTGAAGGCCACTGGACCTACACCGTCGAGGCATGGAGCGACCCCGTCGCCACCTGGCGCCACCACGCCGGCATCAAGATCCCGGCCGGGATCGACACCGAACTGGTGCTGGCCGAGGGCGCGGAGCTCTACGAACGCGCCGCCGCCGGGGTGCCCAAGAAGGACGGCCGGGAGGCCGTGCTCGCCGCCGTCGACGCGCTGCGCGACACGGCGCGGCCCGCCGAGGCGCGGCTCGCCGCGGCGCTCGCCGCCGACGCGGACGCCGCCCTTTCCCGGCATCCGCTGCGCGAGCTGGTCAGCGCCTCCCCGCCGCTGCCCCTGCTGGTGGAGCGGCGACGGGCGCTCTACGGCTCCTGGTACGAGCTGTTCCCCCGATCGGAGGGCGCCGTCGTCAAGGAGGGTGAGCCACCGGTCTCCGGCACCTTCCGCACCGCGGCGGAGCGGCTGCCCGCCGTCGCCGCGATGGGCTTCGACGTGGTGTACCTGCCGCCGATCCACCCGATCGGCACCACCCACCGCAAGGGACCGGACAACACGCTCACCGCGGGCCCCGACGACGTCGGTGTGCCCTGGGCGATCGGCTCCGCGTTCGGCGGGCACGACGCCGTCCATCCCGACCTCGGCACGCTCGCCGACTTCGACCGCTTCGTGACGGCCGCCCGGTCACTGCGCATGGAGGTGGCGCTCGACTTCGCGCTGCAGTGCTCCCCCGACCACCCCTGGGTGAACGAGCACCCCGAGTGGTTCCACCACCGGGCCGACGGGACCATCGCGTACGCGGAGAACCCGCCGAAGAAGTACCAGGACATCTATCCCGTCGCCTTCGACAAGGACATGTTGGGCATCGTCCGGGAGACGGTGCGGGTGCTGCGGTTCTGGATGGACCACGGCGTACGGATCTTCCGGGTCGACAATCCGCACACGAAACCGGTCGTCTTCTGGGAGCAGGTGATCGCGGAGATCAACGGCTCCGACCCCGACGTCATCTTCCTGGCGGAGGCGTTCACCAGGCCGGCGATGATGCACACCCTGGGCGCGATCGGCTTCCAGCAGTCGTACACGTACTTCACCTGGCGCAACACCAAGCACGAGCTCACCGAGTACGTCACCGAACTCTCCGGCGAGGCCGCCTCGTACATGCGGCCCAACTTCTTCGTGAACACCCCCGACATCCTGCACGCCTACCTCCAGGAGGGCGGCCGGCCCGCCTACGAGGTGCGCGCCGTGCTCGCCGCGACGCTGTCCCCCTCCTGGGGTCTCTACGCGGGCTACGAACTCTGCGAGAACGTCCCGCTGCGGGTCGGCAGTGAGGAGTACCGGCACTCGGAGAAGTACCAACTGCGGCCGCGCGACTGGGAGTCGGCCGATCGGGAGGGGCACACGATCACCCCCCTGATCACCGCGCTCAACCGGATCAGGCGCCGTCACCCGGCGCTCCAGCAGCTGCGCGACGTCCACTTCCACCACATCGACAACGACCGGATGATCGCCTACTCCAAACGCTCGGGACCCGACGTCGTCCTCGTCGTCGCCAACCTCGATCCCCACCACACCCAGGAGGCCACGGTCTCGTTGGACATGCCGCAACTCGGTCTCGCAGGGGACGAGACCGTACCGGTGCGCGACGAGCTCACCGGCGAGACCTATCACTGGGGCAGGGCCAACTATGTGCGCCTCGAGCCGGGTACCGCGCCCGCGCACATCCTCACCCTGCGACCGTCCCAGCAGACCGGAGGGTCACCCACATCATGATCGTGAATGAGCCCGTCCACGACACGTTCGAGGACACACCCGCACGCGACCGCGACCCCGACTGGTTCAAGCGGGCCGTCTTCTACGAGGTCCTGGTCCGCTCCTTCCAGGACAGCAACGGCGACGGCGTCGGTGATCTGAAGGGCATCACCGCCAAACTGGACTACCTGCAGTGGCTGGGCGTGGACTGCCTCTGGCTGCCGCCGTTCTTCAAGTCCCCCCTGCGGGACGGCGGCTACGACGTCGCCGACTACACCTCCGTACTGCCCGAGTTCGGCGACCTCGCCGACTTCGTGGAGTTCGTGGACGCCGCCCACCAGCGCGGCATGCGCGTCATCATCGACTTCGTCATGAACCACACCAGCGACCAGCACCCGTGGTTCCAGGAGTCCCGTACCGATCCGGACGGGCCCTACGGCGACTACTACATCTGGGCCGACGACGACAAGCAGTACCAGGACGCGCGGATCATCTTCGTCGACACCGAGGCGTCGAACTGGACCTTCGACCCGGTGCGCAAGCAGTACTACTGGCACCGGTTCTTCTCCCACCAGCCGGACCTCAACTACGAGAACCCGGCCGTGCAGGAGGAGATCATCTCCGCGCTGCGGTTCTGGCTGGACCTGGGCATCGACGGCTTCCGGCTGGACGCCGTGCCGTACCTGTACCAGGAGGAGGGCACCAACTGCGAGAACCTCCCGCGCACCCACTCCTTCCTCAAGCGGGTCCGCAAGGAGATCGACACGCACTACCCGGACACCGTGCTGCTGGCGGAGGCCAACCAGTGGCCGGAGGACGTCGTCGACTACTTCGGCGACTACCGGGTCGGCGGCGACGAGTGCCACATGGCCTTCCACTTCCCGGTGATGCCGCGCATCTTCATGGCGGTCCGGCGCGAGTCCCGCTACCCGGTGTCGGAAATCCTGGCCAAGACACCGGTCATCCCGAAGAGCTGCCAGTGGGGCATCTTCCTGCGCAACCACGACGAGCTCACGCTCGAGATGGTCACGGACGAAGAGCGCGACTACATGTACGCGGAGTACGCCAAGGATCCGCGGATGCGCGCCAACATCGGCATCCGCCGGCGGCTCGCCCCGCTGCTGGACAACGACCGCAACCAGATCGAGCTGTTCACCGCGCTCCTGCTGTCGCTTCCCGGCTCCCCGATCCTGTACTACGGGGACGAGATCGGGATGGGCGACAACATCTGGCTCGGCGACCGGGACGCGGTCCGCACCCCGATGCAGTGGACACCCGACCGCAACGCGGGCTTCTCCTCCTGCGACCCGGGACGGCTCTATCTGCCGACCATCATGGACCCCGTCTACGGCTACCAGGTCACCAACGTCGAGGCGTCGATGTCCTCGCCGTCGTCGCTGCTGCACTGGACGCGGCGGATGATCGAGATCCGTAAGCAGAATCCTGCCTTCGGGCTCGGGTCCTACACGGAGCTCCCGTCCTCCAACCCGGCCGTGCTCGCGTTCCTGCGGGAGGCGCCCTCCCAGGAGGAGGGAGGCGACGACCTCGTGCTGTGCGTCCACAACTTCTCGCGGTTCGCACAGCCGACGGAGCTCGATCTGCGGACGTTCGCCGGACGGCATCCGGTGGAACTGATCGGCGGCGTGCGGTTCCCGCCCATCGGGCAGTGGCCGTATCTGCTCACCCTCGCGGGTCACGGCTTCTACTGGTTCCGTCTGCGCAAGGACGCGAAGACCCTCGCGGAGACCAAGGCCGTCGTGGACACGAAGGCCGTCGTGACCAAACCCTGACGTGCCCACAGGGGGACCCGACCCGTCCGAAAGACGCCCCCTACTCCGGCGGGGCGGTTTCCGCCGCCCCGCACCGGGCACTCCCCCCTCATCCCCGCGCGCCGCCGGACAGCCACAGCTGCAATCCGGGACACTTTGCGCATTCGTGGTGTACCCGGGGAAAGGACGCGATGCCCATGTCGGAGGCTGCATCCACCCGGACTCCGCTCGGCCTGCTTCCCTCGCTCGCCCCCCTGCTGCGCCGATGGCTGCCCGGCCAGCGCTGGTTCGCGGGCAAGGGATGCGCGGTCGCAGGCTTCTCGCTCGTCTCCGCGACGGAGCTGCTGCCCATGAACGGGCCGGGCCCCGGACTCCTGCATCTGCTCGTACGTGTCCGGCAGCAGGAAACGCCGTCGCCCTCGTCCGACGACTGCTACCAGCTGCTCATCGGCGTCCGCGAGACCCTGCCACCGGCTCTCGCCCCCGCGCTGATCGGCCACCTCACCGAAGGACCGCTCGCCGGGCGGACCGTGTACGAGGGGACCCGCGACCCGCGGCTCGCCACACTCCTGCTGGAACGGCTGCGCACATCGGGCTCGCTCGGACCGCTGCGCTTCGACCGGTTCGACGGCGCACCCGAGATCCCGGCGAACCTGGCGAATCTGGCCGGGCGGCCCCTGGACGCGGAGCAGTCCAACTCCTCGCTCGTCTACGGCGACGCCTACATCCTCAAACTCTTCCGCCGTATCCACCCCGGCCCCAACCCGGATCTGGAGCTGCCGCTCGCCCTCGCCCGCGCAGGCTGCCGACGGGTGCCGACCCCGGTCGCCTGGTACGAGGCGGCCACGCCGGAACCTTTCACCCTGGGCGTGCTCCAGCCTTTTCTGGCGGGCTCGCGTGACGGCTGGGTGCTGGCACTGGAGGCCCTCGCGGACGGCCGCCCCTTCCTCGGTGAGGCCCGCGCACTGGGCCGGGTCACCGCCGAGGTGCACACGGCGCTCGCCGATGCCCTGCCCACAATCAAGCTCGGCGGCCCGCACACCGAGCGGCTGGCGGCGGCCATGGTCCGCCGGCTGGAGGCGGCGACGCGGGCCGTGCCCGCCCTGGTGCCTTACGCACCGAGGCTGCGCGCCGCCTTCGACGCGGTCGAGGCGCTCGGCGCGCGCGGCCGCACCTGGGCCGCGCAGCGGGTCCACGGCGACCTGCATCTGGGCCAGATACTGCGAGGCCCCGAGGACACCCCGTGGTCCGTCATCGACTTCGAGGGCGAGCCCGCCAGGCCGCTCACCGAGCGGCGCCGGCCGCAGCCCGCCGTGCGGGACGTCGCGGGCATGCTCCGGTCCTTCGACTACGCGGCCCGCACACACCGGCCCTGGAACCCGGCCTGGGCCGAGCGGTGCCGTGAGGCGTACTGCGACGGGTACGCCGAAGCCGGCGGCGACGATCCGCGCGAGGAGCCGGAGCTGCTGCACGCGTACGAGACCGACAAGGCCGTCTACGAAGTGGTCTACGAGGCGAGGCACCGGCCGGACTGGCTGCCGGTGCCGATGGCCGCGATCGAACGTCTCGCCGCACTCGACTGACCGACCGCCCCTCCCCGACCGACCCGACCGCTTGTGCCCCGTACCGCTCCGCCACCGCTGCCCGACCGCCGTCGCACCGCTGCCCCACCGCAGTTGCCCGCCGCTCGCCGTAGTCCGCCGCAGTCCGCCGCCTGAGGAGGCAGAATCCGTGACCGCCCGACCGTCGTCCCGCAAGTCCTCGGGACCGGAAGTCCCGCACCAGCCGACCGAGACGCACAGCGCAGACACCGACCCCGCCGTGCCGGCCGGGCCGGACCCGGTGCGCGGCACGGGAGCGCGCCCCGCCTCCACCGGGCCGGGCGAGCCCGGCAACGAACCCGACACGCAGGCCGGCTCCGCCGCGGAAGAGGCGGCCGGGTCCGGCAGGGGGCGCCGCCGCTCCGGGCGGGCGGGCACCGCCGCGGCCAGGACGGGCAGTGGCGCGGCAGAAACGCAGGATGCCGCCGACCCGCGAGACGCGGCGGGAGCGGGCCCGGACCGCCAGGGTGGTGACTCCCCGGAGGCCGGGACCGGCGCACGGGCCGTGGCGGTACCGGACGGCGGCGAGCCGGCGGCCGGTGCGGGTCCGGCACGGGGTTCCGGCCGCACGAAGCGCGCCAGGGCGGGCGGGACCGGTTCCGCGGCCGTCACCGCCGAGGCGGTCGCGACCGTACCGGAGCCCGTCGGGCCGAGTGCGGAGGAGGCGGGTTCCACGGACACCGTGCACGCGGCCCCCTCCGTTGCCGCCGAGGCGGTGCCGGCAGGCCGGGCAGCCACCGCGGCCGGCCGGACTCCCGCCCGCAGGGGCACCGCACGGGCGAAGACCGCACGGGCCGGCTCCGGGAGGACCGGGGCGAGCCGGCCGGCCGCGGCCGCCAAGAGCACACCAGCCCGCGCGGCACGCGCCTCGGCCGAAAGGACCACGGGGGCCGGCGCGGCCGGCGAGGCCGTGGCCTCCGATGCGAACGGGACCGGGACCGGGGCCGACAGGTCCACGGTTGCCGGCGGAGCGAGCCGGGACGAGGGGCCCGCGGTTGACGAGGCGGGCACGCCGGTGGGCGGCGCCGCCGGGCCGGGGAAGGCCGGACGGGGCAAGCCCGCGGGCGCGCCGCGACCGCGTGACGGGCAGCGGGGGGTCCGCGCGGCACGGCCGCTCGGCGACGACGACCGGGCCCGGCTCCTCAGCGGCGGCCACCACGACCCGCACGCCCTGCTCGGCGCCCACTCGGTGCGCGGGGGCGTCCAGCTGCGGGTGCTCCGCCCGCACGCGCTGTCCGTCACGGTCCTCGCCAAGGGCCTGCGCGCGGAACTGAACGACGACGGCGACGGGCTCTTCTCCGGCGTTCTCCCCCTGCTCACCACTCCCGAGTACCGCCTCCTCGTCACCTACGAGGGCCACGAGGACGGCTTCGAGGTGGAGGACCCGTACCGCTTCCTCCCCGCGCTCGGCGATCTCGATCTGTATCTGATCGGCGAGGGCCGGCACGAGGAACTGTGGAAGGCGCTCGGTGCCCACCCGATGACCCACCAGCAGGTCACCGGCACGCGGTTCACCGTCTGGGCGCCGAACGCACGGGGCGTGCGCGTGGTCGGCGACTTCAACTTCTGGGACGGCGCCGGTTTCCCCATGCGCTCGCTCGGCGGGACCGGGGTGTGGGAGCTGTTCCTGCCCGGCATCGGTGACGGCGCACTGTACAAGTTCGAGATCATGCGTCCGGACGGCTCGTACACGCAGCGGGCCGACCCGATGGCCCGGCGCGCCGAGGTGCCGCCGGCCAACGCGTCGGTCGTGACCGAGTCGCACCACGAGTGGGGCGACCAGGAGTGGATGTCCCACCGCGCCGACCGCCCCCTCCACGAAGCACCGCTGTCGGTCTACGAGGTGCACCTTCCGTCCTGGCGACCGGGGCTGACATACCGCCAGCTCGCGGTGCAGCTTCCGCAGTACGTGAAGGACCTCGGCTTCACCCACGTCGAGTTCATGCCGGTGGCCGAGCATCCGTTCGGCGGATCCTGGGGTTACCAGGTGACCGGTTTCTACGCGCCGACGTCACGCATGGGCACTCCCGACGACTTCCGGCACCTGGTGGACAGCCTGCACCGGGCGGGCATCGGCGTGCTGGTGGACTGGGTGCCGGCGCACTTCCCCCGGGACGACTGGGCGCTTGCGGAGTTCGACGGCCGCCCCCTCTACGAGCACAGCGACCCCGCGCGGGCGGCACATCCGGACTGGGGAACGCTCGAGTTCGACTACGGACGCAAGGAGGTCCGCAACTTCCTGGTGGCCAACGCGACGTACTGGTGCGAGGAGTTCCACATCGACGGCCTGCGGGTCGACGCGGTCGCCTCCATGCTGTACCTCGACTACTCCCGCGAGGACGGCCAGTGGTCGCCGAACGAGTACGGCGGCCGGGAGAACCTGGACGCCGTGTCCTTCCTCCAGGAGATGAACGCCACCGTCTACCGGCGCAACCCGGGTGTCGTCACCATCGCCGAGGAGTCCACGGCGTGGACCGGCGTGACCCGCCCGACGGACCACGGCGGGCTCGGCTTCGGCCTGAAGTGGAACATGGGCTGGATGCACGACTCGCTGGTGTACGTCTCCAAGGAGCCGGTGCACCGCAAGTACCACCACAACGAGATGACGTTCTCGATGGTGTACGCCTACAGCGAGAACTACGTGCTGCCGATCTCGCACGACGAGGTGGTGCACGGCAAGCGGGCGCTGGTGAGCAAGATGCCCGGCGACTGGTGGCAGCAGCGGGCCAACCACCGCGCGTACCTGGGCTTCATGTGGTCCCACCCGGGCAAGCAACTCCTCTTCATGGGCCAGGAGTTCGCCCAGGGGGCCGAGTGGTCGGAGGGCCACGGCCCCGACTGGTGGCTGCTCGACCCGTCCTACTCGGCGGAGCCCGACCACCGCGGAGTACGGGACCTGGTCCGCGAACTGAACGAGGTGTACGGCGCCACCCCTGCCCTGTGGCAGCAGGACACCGTGCCCGAGGGGTTCGCGTGGGTGGACGGCGGCGCCTGGGAGGACAACGTCTTCGCCTTCCTCCGCTTCGACAAGCACGGCGCGCCGCTGCTCGTGGTGAGCAACTTCTCGCCGGTCGTACGGCACGGCTTCCGCCTCGGCGTCCCCGAGACGGTCCCCGCCTGGACCGAGGTCGTCAACACCGACGAGGAACGCTTCGGCGGCTCCGGCGTGCGCAACGCGGACCCGCTGAAGCCCGAGCAGGTCGAGTCGCACGGCCGGCGTACGTCGATCGCTCCGACGCTGCCGCCGCTGGCGACGGTCTGGTTCCGCCCGGCGTGAAGAGGTCCGGGACGGTCACGGCCGGTCGGCCCGTGACCGTCCCGGGCTGCCAACGACTGCTACCGGGCGGTTACCGGGCGGTGCGGACCACACCCAGGCGCTGGGTGGCCCGCGTGTACGCCACATACAGGTCGTTCACCCCGTGTGCGGAGCCGGAGCGGATCAGCTCCGGCTCCACCACGATCACGGTGTCGAACTCCAGACCCTTCGCGGCCCTCGCGTCGAGGAGCACGACCGGCTGTGTCAGGTCCGGCTCACCGGTGGCGGACACGCCCGGGAGGGCGCAGGCGAGGGCGGTGTGCAGGGAGGCGGGGGCGATCACCGCGATCCGGCCCTCGTGCGGCGCGTCGGCGACCCGGACGGCGACGGCCTCGGCCAGGCCGGCCCGCTCCACGGTGACCTCCCACGGCTCGACGCCGGTCGAGCGCACCGAGCGCGGCGGCCGGAACCCCGGGTCCGCGCTGCGCCGTACCTCGGCGGCCAGTTCCATGATCTCGGCGGGCGTGCGGTAGTTGACGCGGAGCGTCGTGTGCTCGAAGCGGTCGCCGACGTACGGTTCGAGGATCTCCTGCCAGGAGCCGCAGCCCGCCGCGTCGCCGGTCTGGGCCGGGTCGCCGACCAGCGTCATCGACCGGGTCGGGCAGCGGCGCATCAAAAGGCGCCACGCCATCTGCGACAGCTCCTGCGCCTCGTCGACGATGATGTGCCCGAACGCCCAGGTGCGGTCGGCGGCGGCGCGTTCCGCGGCGCTGCGGTGGTCGGCCTCCTCCTGCCGCTCCGCCATCCGCTCCGCGTCGATGACGTCGTGCGCGGCCAGGACCTCCGAATCCTCGTCGTCCTTGTCCTCGAACTCGTACGTCCGCGAGGCGTAGGAGAGGTCCAGGACGCCCTGCGCGTAGGCGATCTGCCGTGCGCGTTCGGCCTCGGCGTGGGCGCGGGCGGCGGAGTCGTCCTCACCGAGGAGTTCCGCGACCTCGTCCAGGAGCGGCACGTCGGCGGGGGTCCAGGGGCCCGTCGCACGCCGCAGCAGCGCGGCCTCCTCCTCCGGCAGGTGGGCCGGCTCCGCGAGGAAGTCCGCGAGGAAGTCCTGCGGAGTGAGCGGCGGCCACAGCGTGGCGATCGCCGCGTGCACGTCGGCGCTGGCGGCGATGGCCTTGCCGAGCTGGGCGATGTCGTCGGGGCCGAGGAAGTTGGGGCCGCCGTAGGGGTCGGCGCCGATGCGGTCCGCGAGCTGTGAGGTCAGGTCGTCGATGATCCGGAACACGAAGTACGGCCGGGCGAGGTTGTGCGGCAGCCCCGTCTCGCGGGCCTTGTGGCGTGCCTCGACGGCCATGCCCCAGTCGATGACGAGGTCGCCGTCGTCGTGGGGAACGACGAGCGGCACGTCCTTGTCCGGCACCTGCTGCCGGTCCCGTACCGCCTCGGACAGTACGTCGGCCATGGCGGCGCGGCCCTTGAGGGCGGCGGCGGGGATGTCGGTGCCGGTGGCGTGCACGCCGGGGAAGAGCTCGCCGACAGTCGACAGCAGCACGCCGGTCTCACCGAGCGAGGGCAGTACCTCCCCGATGTAGCCGAGGAAGGCCGGGTTGGGTCCGACGATCAGCACGGCGCGCTTGGCAAGCTGCTCCCGGTGCGCGTACAGCAGATACGCGGCGCGGTGGAGCGCGACGGCCGTCTTCCCCGTACCGGGGCCGCCCTCCACGACGAGCACACCGGTCTGCGGGGCGCGGATGATCCGGTCCTGCTCGGCCTGGATGGTCGACACGATGTCGCCCATCCGCCCCGTCCGGGCGCTGTTCAGCGCGGCGAGCAGCACCTCGTCGGCGTCGTGGGACTCGTACCCGGTGCGGGTGGTGTCGGCGAGATCCATGATCTCGTCGTGCAGCGCGGTGACCGTCCGGCCCTGCGTGGTGATGTGCCGACGACGGCGCAGGCCCATCGGTTCGTAACCGGTGGCGAGGTAGAAGGGGCGCGCGACCGGGGCCCGCCAGTCGATCAGCAGCGGCGTCCTTTCCGCGTCGTCGCGGCGGATTCCGGTGCGTCCGATGTGATGCGTCACTCCGTCACGCCGGTCGATGCGCCCGAAACAGAGCCCGGTGTCGGCGGCATTCAGCGCGGCCAAGGTCGCGGAGTGCTCCACGACCCCGATGTCCCGCTCCACTCGCGCCTGCCGACCGGTCCCGACCTGCGCGATCGTGCCGCTCAGGGCTGCTTCGGCCTCGTCACGGAGCTGGTCGAGCCGCTCGTGCACGAGAGAGACGAATTGCTGTTCCCGTCGCAATTCCTCGGTTGACAATTCAGCTCCTGACGCGGTAAGGTTCGTTTATTGAACTTCTCCGTGATGTTGATTAATCGCAAACACGGAATCCCCTAATATACGCAGCAAAACACCCCGGCCGTCAATTCGGACCGGGGTTTCCTGTGTCCGGCGGCGATCACGGATTCCTGGCGGACGGCCCCGGCTGACGGCCGCCGGGGCCGAAGGAGCCCCGCAACCGAGGAACCGCGGACCGGGCGTTGTCAGTGGCGGCCTCTAGCGTTCTCCCCAGTGGAACGGGCGGGGACGACCGTCTGTTCGGTCCTGGGGAGGGGTCTTCCGTGTCGCGGACGAAGACGTATCTGGAGCTGTCGCAGGACGACGGCACGGCGCACAAGTTCTACGAGGTGGTCGTCGAGGGGACGGTCGTCTCGGTGCGATACGGCCGGATCGGCGCCACCGGCCAGCTGCAGACCTCTTCCTTCCCCACTGTCGAGAAGGCGCAGGCCGCCGCGTCGAAGAAGATCGGCGAGAAGGTACGCAAGGGGTACGCGCCGGCCGTCCAGGGACAGCGCGCCGCCCGTCCGGTGACGCGCCGGCAGGTGGCGTCGGCACCGTCCACCGCTCGCTCCACGGCCCCGGTCCTGTGGCGGTTCCGGACGGGCTCAGCGGCTTTCGGCATCCACATCGACGAGGACCGCTGCTGGGTGGGCAACCAGGCCGGCGACGTCTACACCCTCGGTCACGACGGTGAGGTGCTGGCCAGGTACGCCCTGCCGGACGGCGTCAAGTGCCTGGTCGCGGACGACTTCTGGATCTACGCGGGCTGCGACGACGGCAAGGTGTACGACCTGTCCTCGAAGCTGCCGTTCGCCGCGTACGACATCGCGGCGGATGTCGACATCTTCTGGCTCGACATCAGGGAGGGCGTTCTCAACGTCTCCGGCGCCGACGGCGGTCTCACCGTCATCGACCACGAGGACGAGTACCAGTGGGCCCGGAAGTCGTCCGGCGGGCAGGCGTGGATGGTGCGGGCGGACGAAGAAGCCGTCTACCACGGCCACCAGAGGGGAGTCACCGCCTACTCCCCCGACGGCAACGGCGAGTTGTGGCACACGCCGACGACCGGTGCCGTGCTCTTCGGCTGGCAGGAGGACACCTCGGTCTACGCCGGCACGGCACGCAACGTGGTGCAGCGCCTGTCGAAGCGGACGGGCGCCGTCGAGGCGACGTACCGCTGCGACACCGCGGTGTACTCGTGCGCCACCTCGCCGGACGGGCGTTTCGTGTTCGCCGGCGATTCCTCGTCCTCGGTCTACTGCTTCGCCTCCGACGGCACCCGCCTGTGGAAGCTGCGCACCGGCGGAGGGTCGGCCCTGTCCATGCAGTACCGCCGGGAGAAGCTGTACATGGTCACCACCGACGGCTCACTGGTCTGCATGGACGCGAGCGAGGCTGCGGTCACCTCCGCCCAGCAGGGCACGGTGCCCGTGGCGAAGGACATCAAGTCCGCTGCCGCACTGCCCACCTACACCCCCGCCGCATCGCTGCGGGCGGTGGCCACCGTCTCTGCGCCACCGGCTGGCGGCGTCGTGGTGGAGTGCGTCCAGACGGACGGGAAACTGCGGGTCCACGTCGTCTCCGACGGTTTCGAGCCATCGTGGAACGTGCAGTTCCCGCGCGGGATACGCGAGGCGGGCGCACGCTACGTGGTGGACGCACTGCATCCGGCGCAGTCCGGTTTCTACCGCGTGCGCGGCGAGATCCGCCGACTGCTCTGAGGCGAGCCCCCTTCGGCCGGCCCCGTCGGACGACCGACCTGCGGGCCGGCTGACCTGCGGGGGCCGGCTACGCGAGGACGTCCTCGAGTTCCTGGAGCAGCCGGCGCTTGGGCCGGGCGCCCACCAAGGACTTCACGGGCTCCCCCCGGTCGAACACCATCAGCGTCGGCATGGAGAGCACGCCGTAGCGGATCATGGTCTCCGGGTTACTGTCCGCGTCGATCCGGAGCACCTTCAGGCGTGCCGCCTCCTCCTTCGCGACCGCGCTCAGGACCGGGGCGAGCCGGCGGCAGGGGCCGCACCAGTCCGCGGTGAACTCGACGAGGACCGGGCGGTCCGCACCCAGCACCTCGATGTCGAAGTCCGTGTCCGTCACCGCGGTGACACCTTCTGCGTGGATCATTCGTCAGCCTCCGAATTCGCACTGTGGGTCCGGGCCTTGCGGCAGTTGCGCCTCTGCCCGTACGAGCTGCGCACGGACCTGCACCCGCACGGACTGCAACTGACCGATGAGGGTTTCCAGTTCGGCGAGCTTGGTCCGGTAGACGGCGATCGAGGCCGGGCACGAGTCACCCTCCGGGTGGCCCGCGCGCAGGCATTCGACGAACGGCCTGGTCTCCTCCAGGTCGAACCCGAAGTCCTGCAGGGTCCGGATCTGCCGGAGCAGCCGCAGGTCGTCCTCGTCGTAGGTGCGGTAGCCGTTCACCGCACGCCGGGCGGGCAGCAGCCCGCGGGACTCGTAGTAGCGCAGAGTGCGGGTGGTCGTCCCGGCCCGCTCCGCGAGCTCGCCGATTCGCATGGCCCGACCGTAAGCCTTGACGCCGACGTCAAGGCAACGGCCGACGCTCCGCCCCGTGTCAGGCTTCGCGCGGCAGCAGCGGTTTCCGGGGCAGCGGTGAAGTCAGCACGATCGACGTCGTCGTGCGGCCCAGCGCGGAGACGTGCTCCAGCACGTCCTCAAGATGGACCGTGTCGGTCACCGCGACCTTGAGGATCCAGCAGTCCTCACCGACCACATGATGCGCCTCGATCACCTCGGGCCGCTCCAGCAGCTCCAAGGTCCGCGGGTGCTTGAAGTTGTAGCCGGCGTGCGGATTCACCCGGACGAACGCCTGGATGCCGTACCCGAGACGGGCGGGGGTGACATGGGCGCCGTAACCGGTGACCGCGCCGCAGGTCTCGAGCCTGCGGACGCGTTCGGCGACCGCGGCGGGGCTGAGCCGCACCCGGCGGCCGAGCTCGCTCAGCTTGATCCGGCCGTCGCTCTGCACAAGCTCCAGGATGTGCCGGTCCACCGCGTCGAAGCCGCCCACCGTCGTTTCACCGGTCGCGGCCCGCAGCTGCCGTGGTTCCTTCTGCCCGGACGCCGGATCTCCCATGATTCCCCCTTCAGGACGCCGTCCGTCAACGTAACACTGGTACCGGAAGGCGTAACACCACATGAATTCAAGGGAATCGGGGGACCGCGGAATGCGTGACATCTGCGTCATCGGCGGCAGCCGCTATGTCGGAAAGCGGCTCACAGCACGGTTGCTCGCCGCCGGTGACCGTGTCACCGTCGTCAATCGCGGCTCGTCCGTACCGCCGGAAGGAGCGCTTCATCTTGTCGCCGACAGAAACGACGAGGCGGCGCTGTGCGATGTTCTGGGCGACCGGACTTTCGATGTCGTCGTCGACCAGGTCTGTTACACGCCGCGCCAGGCGAGGACCGCTCGGCGCGTCTTCGGCGGCCGCACCGGGCGGTACGTCCTGACCTCCTCGGTCGAGGTGTACGAGTACGAGGACTCGGAGGCCCCCGTCCGCGAGGAGGCGGTCGATCCAGGCGCTGTCCGGGTCGACCTCGACGCCCCCTGGGACGATGCCGGGTATCTGGAGCACCATTACGGAGAAGGGAATCGCCAGGCGGAGGCGGTCCTCGCGGCGGCCGGCCCCGAGCTGCCCTGGGTCTCCGTGCGGACCGCCCATGTCCTGGGCGGCACGGATGATTTCACCGGGCGCGTCGAGCACTACGCCTCCCGGATGCGGGACGCCAAGCCGGTCCGCGTCCCCGTGGGCAACCGGCCCGCGACCTACATCCATGTCGAGGAGATCGCCGACTTCCTTTACTGGACCGCCGGCCGGGAATTCACCGGACCGGTGAACGCGAACTCGCACGGACCGCTCGTCACCGCCGACATCTGCGAGGCGATCCGGCGCACGGCCGGCGGCACAACGGCATTCGCTGCGGTGGAGGTGGGCACGTACTCCCCGTTCTCGTTCGCCCGCTCCTACGGCATGGACAACACCCGGGCCACAAAGCTCGGTTTCTCCTTCTCCCACACCTCCGAATGGCTGGACCGGGCCGTCGGCGAGACCCTGAACTCCCGGAAGGGCGGCACGTAATGAGGTACCGCACCATCGGCGATCTCCGCGTCGGAGCCGTCGGGTACGGCGCGATGCCGCTGTCCATCGAGGGGCACCCGGACGAACGGCAGGCTGTCGCCACGATCCACGCGGCGCTGGACGCGGGCATCACCCTGATCGATACGGCCGACTCGTACCACGTGCCGGGTGCCGGACCCGGCCCCGGCGAACTGCTCGTCGCACGGGCCCTGTCCTCGTACGGCGGCGACACCGGCTCCGTGCTGGTCGCCACCAAGGGCGGGCGCGGCCGGACCGCCGACGGCGGCTGGAGCGTGAACGGCGACCCGAAACACCTCAAGCGGGCCGCGAGGACTCCGCGGCCCGCCTCGGCGGGAAGGCGATCGGGCTGTACCAGCTCCACAAGCCGGACCCTGCCGTCCCCTACGCCGAGTCGCTGGGAGCGCTGCGGGAGTTGCTGACCGAGGGGACGATCCTGCGGGCGGGGATCTCGAACGTCGGCAGGGAGCAGATTCTGCTGGCCCGCGAGGTGCTGGGTGAGAGGCTGGTGTCCGTGCAGAACCGGTACTCGCCCGAGGTGCGCGACAGCGAGCCGGAGCTGCGGCTCTGTACGGAGCTGGGTTTCGCGTTCCTGCCGTGGAGTCCGCTGGGCGGGATCTCGCGCAGCGCGCTGGACGGCCCGTCGGCACTCACGGCGACACGGCGGTACGTCTCCTTCCACGCGGTGGCCCGCGAGCGGGGCGTCAGCCCGCAGCAGGTGGCGCTGGCCTGGCTGCTGGCGAAGTCGCCTGCGGTGGTGCCGATTCCCGGCGCGAGCAGGCCCCGCACCGTCGCGGACTCGGCCGCCGCAGCGGACCTCGTGCTGACGGCCGCCGAACTGGCCTCCCTCGACGGCTGACCGGGGCGGGAGCGCACCACCCGGCGCCGGGCCGAGAGCCAGAGCGCAGGGCGGGAGCGCACCCGGCGCGGGGCCGAGAGCCAGCGCGCGGGGCGGGAGCCAGAGTGCGGGGCGTGGGTCGGCAGCCCGGTCGCCCCGGCGAACCCAGGGGCGCCTGGGGCCGCGGGGCACGACCTCTTTCGTTCACATACACGCCCCTTGTGCGGGAACATGCACAGGGTGGCGACAAGGTGGCCGTGGGCCCCACGGACGGCAACGGCGGTGCGCGAACGGACCCCAACGGCTCATCGGAGGCGTCGGCGCCCCACGGAACGCCGCGCCGCCCGCCCCGGGGAAGCTCCGGGCGGGCGGCGTGGACGGCCCGGCGGTGGAACGGCCGGGAAGGAGGAAGGGAAGGGTCAGCCGACCGGGAACGCGTCCGGGGTACGGATGCGGTCGCGGACCCAGACACCGGCCTGCTTCAGGGACGACGTCCCGGCCCAGGGGCCGCTGCCGGCACAGGTGCCCGTCTTGAACACGGCTCCGGAGCGGTGGTCGTCCGAGAAGTTCCAGTTGGTCCAGCTGATCTTCTCGGCCTTCATCAGGTCGAGGTAGCGCTGGGCCATCGCGAAATCATTGGCCTCCTCGCCCGCGTAGTTCTGGGTGCCGAACTCCGTGACGAACACGGGGATCCGGTCGGCGGCCCGGGACAGCGCCGCCAGGTACTCCTCGCGGTGCGAGGCGGCGTAGAAGTGGAAGGTGTACATGATGTTGGCGGCGGCGACCGGGTTGCCGATCACCTCGGACTCGTCCCCGCCCTCTGAGACCCCGAGCGAGGACCAGGCGCGGGTGCCGACGAGGACGGGTGCGTCGGAGTCGATGTTCCGGATGACCGGGATGATCTGCTCGGCGTAGCTCTTGATCCGGGGCCAGCTCACACCGCTGGGCTCGTTGGCGATCTCGTAGAGGATGTTGGTCTTGCCCTTGTTGCGGTTCGCGATGTCGGTGAAGAACTTCCGCGCGTTGGCGAGGTTGGCGTTCGGGTCGCCGGGGCTGAGCATGTGCCAGTCGACGATCACGTACATGCCGCGGTCGGTCGCCTGCTGGACGAGAAAGTCGGCGAGGTCCGTGAAGCGCTGGGGGTCGGTCTCGTAACCACCCTCCTGCACATAGGTGGAGACGCGCAGGACGTCGGCGTTCCAGTCGTTCGCCAGGGCGTCGAGCGAGCCGCCGGTCAGGCACTGCGCGTACCACTGGGTGCCGTGGGTGCTCATGCCGCGGAGCTGGATCGGATTGCCGCGCTCGTTGCAGAGCTTGGTGCCGCAGACCTTCAGCTGTCCGTTGACGGCGACGGGGGTCCCGGCCGCGGGGGGATCGGTGGGCGGGTCGGTCGGTGTGCCGCCGCCGTCGCAGGGCAGGCCGTTGACGGTGCAGTTGAGAGGGAGTCCGGTTCCGCGGGTGTTGAAGCCGAAGGTCTCTTGTCCGCCCGGAGCGATGTCGCCGTTGTAGGAGACGTTGGTGAAGGTGTGGTGCCGTCCCTGCCGGACCTCGGTGGCGGACCAGTGGTTCGAGACGTCCGTCCCGGTGGGCAGGTCGAACTCGACCTTCCAGCCCGTGGCCTTGGCGTCACCGCCGTTGGTGAGGGTGACGCCGGCGGTGTAGCCGGTATCCCACACCGAGGACCGGGTGATCTCCGCGGTCACCCGGGCGGCGGCCTGTGTACCGAAGGCGGCGGGGGCCGCGCGGTCCAGGGCCGGTGGGGCGGATGCCGCCGGCGCGGCCGGTGCGACGGGTGCCGCGGTGAGAGCGAGGAGCAGGGCACTGCCGAGGGCCGCCGCGGCGGCGGCCGGGCGTAGCCGGAAACGGGACGGTCGCATGTGGGGGCTCCATCCGGAAGCGGAAGTTAGGAAACTTTCCTAACGGTAGGGAACCAAGGGCTGGGAGGGTTCCGCAAGGTGCATGCCAATCTCTCTCTCCGCCGGGAGGCCGTTCACAGCCATGGACGCCGGAGCGCGTTCTTGGTCCCGGCTCGCCGGGATGCCCTGCTCGACGACGTGCAGCCCGATGCCGCGCTCGCGCAGTTCGGCGCCGAGGGTCACCAGGTGGAGCACGGAGCGGGAGAGCCGGTCGAGCCGGGTGACCTTCAGCGTGGGCCCGATCGCTGTGCCGACCGACCATGATCGATTCCAGCGCCGACCACGGTTCCGTTGATCTCCGGGGCCGGACAAGGCCGCACACGGGCGGACGCCGTTCGCGTCCACCTCCGCCGAGCGGGCCGAGGCCCTCGCCGGGTCGAGCCGGGGCGGACGGCACCGTGACCGCAGCGACGAGCGGGCTCACCGGCACCGGTCTCGCTCCGCGACGCGGAGCCGGTGAGTGGACAGCGGCGTGTGCCGGACCCGGGGGGAGGAGGTCCGGCACACGCCTGGGAAGGAAGGTCCGCGGGGAGTCAGACCTTCACGGGCTCGCGCTCGCCGTCCCGCGGCGAGGAGATGTCCGCCTCCTCGGCGCCGCCGGGCGCGGCATGGTCGTCGACCAGGGTCTTCTCGTCGAAGGGGACCTTGCCCGCGAGCACCTGGGCGGCCCGGTCCTTGTCGATCTCCTTCGTCCAGGTGCCGACCAGGACGGTGGCCACGGCGTTGCCCGCGAAGTTCGTCAGGGCACGCGCCTCGCTCATGAAGCGGTCGATGCCGACGATCAGGCCCACGCCGTCGACCAGGTCCGGCCGGTGCGACTGCAGACCGCCGGCCAGCGTCGCGAGACCCGCTCCGGTGACGCCCGCCGCACCCTTCGAGGCGATGATCATGAAGACCAGCAGCGAGATCTGCTCGGAGGCGCTGAGCGGCGCGCCCGTCGCGTTGGCGATGAACAGCGAGGCCATCGTCAGATAGATCGCGGTGCCGTCGAGGTTGAAGGAGTAGCCGGTCGGGACCGTGATGCCGACCACCGGCTTGCTCACGCCCATGTGCTCCATCTTCGCGATCAGCCGGGGCAGCGCCGACTCGGAGGAGGAGGTGGAGAGGATCAGCAGGAACTCACGGCCCAGGTACTTCAGCAGGGTGAAGATGTTCATCCCGGCGACGAGGCGCAGCAGCAGGCCCAGCACCACGAAGACGAAGAGAGCACAGGTGACGTAGAACCCGATCATGATGACGGCCAGCGACTTCAGCGCGTCGAGACCGGTCTCGCCGACCACGGCGGCGATGGCTCCGAAGGCACCGACCGGCGCGACCCACATGATCATGGCCAGGATGCGGAACACCAGGCGCTGAAGGTGCCCGATACCGCGCAGCACCGGCTCTCCTGCCGCGCCCATGGCCTGCAGGGCGAAGCCGGCCAGCAGCGCGACCAGCAGTGTCTGCAGCACCTCGCCCTCGGTGAAGGCGGAGACCAGCGTCGTCGGGATGATCCCCAGCAGGAAGTCCGCGGTGCTTTCGCCGCCACCGGACGCCTGCTCGGCGCCCGCCTCGCGTGCCGCCTCGGTCAGGTGGAGACCGGAGCCCGGCTCCAGCACGTTGCCGACGACCAGACCGATGGCGAGGGCCACGGTCGACATGGCGAGGAAGTAGCCGAGGGCCAGTCCGCCGACCGCGCCGACCTTGGCCGCCTTCCGCACCGAGCCGATACCGAGCACGATCGTGCAGAAGATCACCGGCGAGATCATCATCTTGATGAGATTCACGAAGCCCTTGCCGATGGGCTTGAGTTCGACGGCCACCCCGGGGGCAGCGAAGCCGACGGCGATGCCGAGTACCACCGCGGCGATGACTGCCAGGTACAGATAATGGGTACGGTCCCGCTTGCCTGCGGCTGTGTTGGCCACGGGGTGCCTCCTCGTTGGATTGTGCGTCCACGTCCCGGTGGATCTCAGCGACTATCCATCGGGACGTGACACCGGTCACCCTTGCGTTCCTTTCGTTCACACAAAACCGGCCAGGCAGACTGAACCCATGCGTATACCCCGTCCTCGCAGCCTCGCGGCCCAGCTCTTCGCGATGCAGGTCGTGCTCGTCGCCGCGATCGTGGCGGGCTTCGCGCTGTTCGAGTACCTCACCGACCGGTCGCAGGCAGAGGAGAGCGCCCGCCTGCAGTCCCGGGCCACCGCGGCGGCCGCCGCCCGCTCGCCGTCGGTCGCCGCCGCGGTGCGGTCCCCGGACCCGTCGGCGGTGCTCCAGCCGTACGCGGAGGGTCTGCGCGAGGACGCCGACATGGACTTCGTCGTGATCATGGACCCGGAGGGGCGGCGCTGGACGCACCCCGTGCCCGAGCGGATCGGACGCACCTATCTCGGCCACACCGAGCCCGCGCTGGCCGGCCGGATCTACAGCGAGCAGTACGTGGGGACGCTCGGCCTGTCCGTACGCACGGTGGCGCCGGTGTACGACGACGGGAGGGTCGTCGCGCTCGTCAGCGCCGGCATCACCGTCGAGGAGATCACCGAGCAGGTGCGCGACCAGGTCACGGCGATGCTCGCCATGGCCGGGGCGGCGCTCGCGCTCGGCGGCCTCGGCACCTACGTCATCAACGCCCGGCTGCGCCGCCACACCCACGGAATGAACGCGACCGAGCTCGGCCGCGTGCACGACTACCACCAGGCAGCGCTGCACGCCGTACGGGAAGGACTCGTCATGCTCGACGGCAACCGCCGGATCGCGCTCGCCAACGACGGCGCGCGAGAGCTGCTGGGCCTCGGCGAGGACCCCGTGGGACGCCCCGTCGCCGACCTCGGCCTGCCCCCGCCCCTGACCGGTGCGCTGCTGGCCTCCGAGCCGCGCGTCGACGAGGTCCATCTCTCCGCGGACCGCGTCGTCGTCGTCAACACCCGGCCGGTGGTGGGCGGCGAGCAGCACGGAACGGTGGTCACCCTGCGGGACCACACCGAACTCCAGGCGCTCTCCGGGGAACTCGACTCCGAGCGGGGTTTCACCCAGGCCCTGCGCTCCCAGGCCCACGAGGCCGCCAACCGGCTCCACACCGTCGTCTCCCTGATCGAGCTCGGCCGGGCCGACGAGGCGGTCGACTTCGCCACGGCCGAACTCGAACTGGCCCAGACCCTGACCGACCGCGTCGTCGACGCCGTCGGCGAACCGGTGCTGGCGGCGCTGCTCCTCGGCAAGGCGGCGCAGGCGAACGAGCGCGGTGTGGAACTGGTCCTCACCGAGGACAGCCGCATCGACGACGGTGTCGTCCCCCGCACGCTCCCCTCCCGCGACCTGGTGACGATCCTGGGCAACCTGATCGACAACGCGGTCGACGCGGCCTCCGAGCCGTCGGCCGGCTCCGAGGAGGCAACGCGCCGTGCCGAGCGGGCGCGGGTGACCGTCACCGCCCGGGTCGAGGGCGGTGAGGTGCTGCTGCGGGTGGGCGACACGGGCGCCGGTGTCGATCCACGGGACGCCTCGGAGGTGTTCCGGCGCGGCTGGTCCACGCACGGCGCGGGCCGCGGGCTCGGGCTCGCGCTGGTGCGGCAGGCGGTGCGCCGCGGCCGTGGCACCGTCGATCTGGACCGCGGCCCGGACGGCGGCGCGGAGTTCACCGTGCGGCTGCCGCTGAGACGCGCGGAGGTGACCACGTGACGATCAAGGTCCTGGTCGTCGAGGACGACCCCGTCGCCGCCGACGCGCACGCCCTGTACGTGGACCGGGTCACCGGGTTCGAGGTCGCCGGGATCGCCCACTCGCGCGCCGGGGCCGTACGCCTCCTGGAGCGCACGAAGGTGGATCTGCTGCTGCTCGACCTCTACCTCCCCGATGGCCACGGGCTGTCGCTCGTACGGTCGTTGCGCGCGGCCGGCCATCAGGCGGACGTCATCGCCGTCACCTCCGCCCGCGATCTGGCCATCGTCCGCGAGGGCGTGTCCCTGGGCGTCGTGCAGTACGTCCTCAAGCCGTTCACCTTCGCCACCCTGCGGGACCGGCTCACCCGTTACGCCGAGTTCCGGTCCTCCGCCGGCGAGGCCAGCGGGCAGGACGAGGTCGACCGGACGCTCGCCACCCTGCGCGCCCCCCGTACCGGCACCACGCTCCCCAAGGGCCTCAGCGGCCCGACGCTGGAGGCGGTCACACGGACCCTGCGCGAGTCGGAGCAGGGGCTGACCGCCACGGAGGCCGCTGCCGCCGTCGGCATCGCGCGTATCACCGCCCGCCGCTATCTGGAGCATCTCGTCACCGCCGGTCGGGCGGCCCGCGCCCCCCAGTACGGCCAGATCGGCCGCCCGGAACTCCAGTACCGCTGGATCAGCGCGGTCCGCTGAGCGGGCGCGGCGCCGTTGCCCCCGGCATTGCCGCCGCCGACCGACCGGCCGTACGGTTACCGGACAGTACCGTCGGCCGCCCGTCCGCCCGTGACCGCCTCTCCCCTCCCCACCGCCCTTCCTTCCTCCCACCGGCCGGCCGTCCATCGCGACCGGCCGACCCCAGCCATCAGTCGTCGTTCATCGCCACCGGTCGTCCGCAGCCGACCGGCCGGTAACCGCCGTCGACACATTCCTCCCGTGATCGACTCGGACGTTTGGACGAATCGTGGCTTTGGGCATACGCACCGTAGTCACCGATGGTCCGCCGCGCCTACGTTGTGCGCGTGCAGCACAACCCCTCCCCGCCCTTCAACGCCCCCGCCGCGCGCCGTCTTCGCGAGGCCCTGGGGATGGCGACCGGTCATGTGGCGTACGGGCTACGGGCCCAGTACGGCATGCATGTCACCCCTGACACGGTCGCGGCCTGGGAGCGGGGGCTCGCCGTGCCGGACGCCAGGGAGCTGACCGCGCTCGCCGGGGTCCTGTGGTGCTCGCCCGGTGAACTGCTGGCCACCGCGACGACCCTGCGCGAACACCGGATCGCTTGCGGCCTCGCACCGGACGAGCTGGCCCGGCGCGTGGGCCTGGACACCTCCGCGTATCTGCGGATGGAGGAGTCGGGCCGATGGCGCGGCAACGAACGGCAGACCTCCGCCCTCGCCGGCGTACTCGGCCTCGGACCCCGTGAGCTGCTCGCCGCGACCGGCCGCGACCGGCAGCTGGCCGAGCTCCTGCGGAGCGCGGTGACCTCACGCTGGCAGGCGTACGTGCGGCCGGTCGGCAAGATGCTTCCGCTGGACCGCGACCACATCGAGGACGTGCTCCAGCAACTGCACGCCGACTACCAGTCCCGGATGGTGGCCACGCTCAGCTGGGGCGACGCGGCACAGGACACGGGCGAGCCGGGGCGGGAGTTCCTGGCCCGGATCGTCGACCACTTCTGGGACGTGGCACGCGGCCGGGGGCCAGGGGCGGGCCGCCAAGGTTGACCGGCGCCTCCGCGGGCCGCCAAGGCTGACCGGCGTCCTCCGCGGGTCGGCGGTCGAAGGGAGAACGGCCGTGCGGGCCGCCCCCGGAACGGGGCAGCGGTCTTCGCCGACTCCCGGCGGTGGAAGGACATGCGGCCTTCATCGCCGCAGCGGACGGTCAAGGCCACGACACCGCTCGGGGCGTAAGCCTCAGAACACGGACTCCGCCTCGAACATCCGGCTGTCCGGGACGGTCTTGAGCCGCGTGACCGCCTCGGCCAGCGGCACCGTGACCACGTCCGTACCGCGCAGGGCGGTCATCATGCCGAACTCGCCCCGGTGCACGGCCTCCACCGCGTGCCAGCCGAAGCGCGTCGCCAGCACCCTGTCGTACGCCGTCGGCGTGCCGCCGCGCTGCACATGGCCGAGGATGACCGGCTTGGCCTCCTTGCCGAGCCGGCGCTCCAGCTCGGTGGCGAGCCGGTTGCCGATGCCCTGGAAGCGCTCGTGGCCGAACTGGTCGATCTCGCCCTTGGCGTACTCCATCGAGCCCTCGGCCGGGTGCGCGCCCTCCGCGACGCAGATGACCGCGAACTTCTTGCCGCGGGCGAAACGCTCCTCGACCATCTTGATCAGGTCGCCGACCTCGAAGGGCCGCTCGGGCAGGCAGATGCCGTGCGCGCCGCCCGCCATGCCGGACTCCAGGGCGATCCAGCCGGCGTGCCGGCCCATGACCTCGACGACCATGACCCGCTGGTGCGACTCCGCGGTGGTCTTGAGGCGGTCGATGGCCTCGGTGGCGACCGTGACCGCGGTGTCGAAACCGAAGGTGCGGTCGGTGGAGGAGATGTCGTTGTCGATCGTCTTGGGGACGCCGACGACCGGCATCCCGGCGTCGGCCAGCATCCGGGACGCCGTGAGCGTGCCCTCGCCACCGATCGGGATGAGCGCGTCGAGGCCGTACTGCTGCGCCAACTCCGTCGCGTTCTCCGCCGCTTCGCGCAGCCGGCCGCGCTCCAGACGGGCAGAGCCGAGGATGGTCCCGCCGCGGGCCAGGATGCCGCTGACGGCGTTGAGGTCGAGCGGACGGTAGTGGCCGTCGAGAAGCCCCTTGAAACCGTCCTCGAAACCGATGACTTCGTCGCCGTGACCGGCCATGGCACGGTGCACGACCGACCGGATCACAGCGTTCAGACCCGGGCAGTCGCCGCCTGCGGTGAGAACTCCGATGCGCATCGTGCTGTCTCTCCTGCTCGTCGGTCGTCCTGGTGAGCCACGTTCGATTGTCCCACGCTCCGGGGATCGACCGCGCTCCCTGCTACTCCGCGCCCGCCGCCGCTCCCCGCCCGCCCGGCAGGCGCCTTAGCCAGCCTCGGAGGTATTGTCAAGAGGGCATTGCCGCTTCGAGCGGCCCTGCGGCGTGCCCGCCGCCCGGCCCCCGGGCAGTGCGGCCGCGCTGCCCGGGGGCAGCACGGACAGCGCCACAGGGCGGGCCCGCCGGAGCGTTCGCGGCGGTGGGGCACGCCCGGCACGGACGTCGGGGCATCAGGGACGGCAACAACGTCATGAACATGGACGGGAGAGCACGCGTGACACGGAGCGTGTACGTGACCGGGATCGACCGCGGCGACGGACGGCAGGTGGTCGAACTGGGAGTCATGGAGCTCCTGACCCGCCAGGTGGACCGGGTGGGCGTCTTCCGGCCGCTCGTCCACGACGGCCCCGACCGCCTCTTCGAACTGCTGCGGGCGCGCTACCGGCTCTCCCAGGACTCGGCCTCCGTCTACGGCATGGACTACCTCGAGGCGGCCGCCCTCCAGGCGGAGAAAGGCATCGACGAGCTGGTCTCGCTCCTGGTCGAGCGCTTCCTGGCGGTGGCCAGACGGTACGAGGTCGTGCTGGTCCTGGGCACCGACTACGCGGGCACCCAGCTTCCTGACGAGCTCGCGTTCAACGCGCGGCTCGCCAACGAGTTCGGCGCCTCCGTGATCGCGGTGGTGGGCGGGAAGGACCGGCCGCCCCGGTCCGTACGGGCGGAGACGCACAACGCCTTCCGCGCCTACGAGGCCCTGGGCTGCAACGTCCTCGCCATGGTCGCCAACCGGGTCGCCCCCGACGAGCGTACGGGCATAGCGGAGCGGCTCGCGGCCCGCCTGCCGGTGCCCTGCTACGTGATCCCCGACGAGCCCGCCCTCGCCGCGCCCACGGTCGCCCAGATCACCCACGCCCTCGGCGGCACGGTACTGCTCGGCGACGACTCCGGCCTCGCGCGCGACGCCCTGGACTTCGTCATCGGCGCGGCGACACTACCGAGCTTCCTGCCGGCGCTGACCCCCGGCTGCCTCGTCGTGACACCGGGCGACCGCGCCGACCTGGTGGTCGGCGCGCTCGCCGCGCACTCGGCGGGGACTCCGCCCATCGCGGGCGTCCTGCTGACGCTGAACGAGCGCCCGAACGACGAGATCCTCACCCTCGCGGCCCGCCTCGCCCCCGGCACCCCGGTCGTCTCCGTGGCGGGCAACAGCTTCCCCACCGCCGGGGAACTGTTCGCGATGGAGGGGAAGTTGAACGCCTCCACGCCACGCAAGGCGGAGACCGCGCTCGGTGTCTTCGAGCGCCATGTGGACACCGCCGACCTGCTGGCCCGGCTGTCCGTCGCCCGCAGCAGCCGGGTCACGCCGATGATGTTCGAGCACGAACTGCTGGAGCAGGCGCGCGCCGACCGCCGTCGTGTGGTGCTGCCCGAGGGCACCGAGGAGCGGGTGCTGCGCGCGGCCGACGTGCTGATCCGCCGGGACGTGTGCGACCTGACCCTGCTCGGCGACACCGAGACCATCCGCAAGAAGGCCGCCGACCTCGGCATCGACCTGTCGGCCGCCCAGCTGATCGACCCCGCGACCTCTGAGCTGCGCCAGTCCTTCGCCGAGCGCTACGCCGCGCTGCGCGCCCACCGCGGCGTGACGGTCGAGCTGGCGTACGACGTGGTGGCGGACGTGAACTACTTCGGCACCCTCATGGTGCAGCAGGGCCTGGCCGACGGCATGGTGTCGGGCTCCGTCCACTCCACGGCGGCCACGATCCGTCCGGCGTTCGAGATCATCAAGACGAAGCCCGAGGCGTCGATCGTCTCGTCCGTGTTCTTCATGTGTCTGGCCGACAAGGTCCTCGTCTACGGCGACTGCGCGGTCAACCCGGACCCGGACGCCGAGCAGCTCGCCGACATCGCCGTCCAGTCGGCCGCGACGGCGGCCAGGTTCGGCGTGGAGCCGCGGATCGCGATGCTGTCGTACTCGACGGGCACCTCGGGCTCGGGCGCCGACGTGGACAAGGTGCGCGAGGCGACGAAGCTGGCGCGCGGGGCTCGTCCGGACCTTCGGATCGAGGGCCCGATCCAGTACGACGCGGCCGTCGAGCCGTCCGTCGCGGCGACCAAGCTGCCGGACTCCGAGGTCGCCGGCCGGGCGACGGTCCTGATCTTCCCGGACCTGAACACCGGCAACAACACGTACAAGGCCGTGCAGCGCTCGGCGGGTGCCGTCGCGGTCGGGCCGGTGCTCCAGGGCCTGCGCAAGCCGGTCAACGACCTGTCCCGCGGCGCACTGGTCGGCGACATCGTCAACACGGTCGCGATCACCGCGATCCAGTCCCAGGATCCGTCGAAGGCTGCGGAGCAGTCGAGAACCCAGGATCCGTCGAAGGCCCAGGAGCCCTCCGTATGACCGCCACTCGCGTCCTCGTCCTCAACTCCGGCTCGTCGTCGGTCAAGTACCAGCTGCTCGACATGCGGGACTCGTCCCGGCTCGCGGTCGGGCTGGTCGAGCGGATCGGCGAGGCGAACTCCCGTCTCGTGCACACTCCGCCGGTGGACGGCGGCACCGGGCGCCGCGAACGCTCCGGCCCGATCGCCGACCACGAAGCGGCGCTCAAGGCGGTGGCCGACGAACTGACGCGCGACGGTCTCGGGCTGGACTCCCCCGAACTCGCCGCCATCGGCCACCGCGTCGTGCACGGCGGCCTGAGGTTCAGCGACCCGACCGTCGTCACGGACGAGGTCCTCGCGGAAATCGAGCGCCTCGTCCCCGTCGCGCCGCTGCACAACCCCGCCAACCTCACCGGTATCCGTACGGCGCGGGCGCTGCGCCCGGACCTGCCGCAGGTCGCCGTCTTCGACACGGCCTTCCACACCACGATGCCGGAGGCGGCGGCCCGGTACGCGATCGACGTCGAGACCGCGGACGCGCACCGTATCCGCCGCTACGGATTCCACGGCACCTCGCACGCCTACGTGTCCCGGGCCACGGCCGCACTGCTCGGCAGGGACCCGTCGGAGGTGAACGTCATCGTGCTGCACCTCGGCAACGGCGCTTCGGCCTCGGCGGTGGCCGGTGGCCGGTGCGTGGAGACCTCGATGGGGCTCACGCCTTTGGAGGGCCTCGTGATGGGTACGCGCTCCGGAGACATCGACCCGGCGGTGACGTTCCACCTCGAGCGGGTCGCCGGGATGAGTACGGACGAGATCGACGCGCTGCTCAACAAGAGAAGCGGTCTGGTGGGTCTGTGCGGGGACAACGACATGAGGGAGATCCACCGCCGCATGGAGGAGGGTGACGAGCGCGCCGGGCTGGCGTTCGACATTTACGTCCACCGGCTGAAGAAGTACATCGGCGCGTACTACGCGGTGCTCGGGCGGGTGGACGCGGTGGCGTTCACGGCCGGCGTCGGCGAGAACGCGGCACCCGTGAGGGAGGCCGCGCTCGCCGGTCTGGAGGGCCTCGGTCTCACGGTGGACTCCGGGCTGAACGCCGTACGGTCCGGCGAGGCACGGCTGATCTCGCCCGGGGGCGCGCGGGTGGCGGTGGCCGTGGTCCCGACGGACGAGGAGCTCGAGATCGCGCGTCAGACCTTCGAGCTGGTGAAGTGAGTGGTGAACCGCGAGTGGTGAAGCGTCAGTGCTGTGGTGGTGAAGTGAATTGCTGAACGCCTGAGCGGGCTGGCGCCCATTTGTACATTCCACCAGACGGAATATTCCGCAGGGAAACAAACCGATAGGATCCGCCTTATGCGCCGTTCCAAAATCGTCTGCACACTGGGCCCCGCCGTCGACTCATACGAGCAGCTGAAAGCGCTCATCGAGGCCGGTATGAACGTGGCCCGCTTCAACTTCAGCCACGGGACCCACGCCGATCATGAGGAGCGGTACCACCGCGTCCGCCGTGCGTCGGAGGACACCGGCCGCGCCGTGGGCGTGCTCGCCGACCTACAGGGCCCCAAGATCCGCCTGGAGACCTTCGCCGAGGGGCCGGTCGAACTGGTCCGCGGCGACGAGTTCACCATCACCACGGAGGACGTCGCCGGCGACAAGTCCATCTGCGGCACCACCTACAAGGGCCTTCCGCAGGACGTCTCCAAGGGAGACCAGATCCTGATCAACGACGGCAACGTCGAACTGCGCGTCGTCGAGGTCGACGGCTCGCACGTCAAGACGATCGTCGTCGAGGGCGGCGTCATCTCCGACCACAAGGGCATCAACCTGCCGGGCGCGGCGGTCAACGTCCCCGCCCTGTCGGAGAAGGACATCGAGGACCTCCGCTTCGCGCTCCGCATGGGCTGCGACATGGTCGCCCTCTCCTTCGTCCGGGACGCGGCCGACGTGAAGGACGTCCACAAGGTGATGGACGAGGAGGGCCGCCGGGTCCCGGTCATCGCCAAGGTGGAGAAGCCGCAGGCGGTCGACAACATGCAGGACGTCGTCGCGGCGTTCGACGCGGTGATGGTGGCGCGCGGCGACCTCGCCGTCGAGTACCCGCTCGAGCGCGTCCCGATGGTGCAGAAGCGCCTCATCGAGCTGTGCCGCCGCAACGCCAAGCCGGTGATCGTGGCGACGCAGATGATGGAGTCGATGATCACCAACTCCCGCCCGACCCGCGCGGAGGCGTCCGACGTCGCCAACGCGATCCTGGACGGCGCGGACGCGGTCATGCTCTCCGCGGAGTCGTCGGTCGGCGCGTACCCGATCGAGACGGTCAAGACGATGTCGAAGATCGTCTCCGCGGCGGAGGAGGAGCTTCTCTCCAAGGGCCTCCAGCCGCTGGTGCCCGGCAAGAAGCCGCGCACCCAGGGCGGCTCGGTCGCTCGCGCGGCCGCCGAGATCGCGGACTTCCTGGGCGGCAAGGCCCTGATCGCCTTCACCCAGTCCGGCGACACGGCCCGCCGCCTCTCCCGCTACCGCGCCGAGCAGCAGATCCTGGCCTTCACCACCGACCCGCACACGCGCAACCAGCTGACGCTGAGCTGGGGCGTGGAGTCCTTCCTGGTGCCGTTCGTCGAGACCACGGACGCGATGGTCGACCTGGTGGACGCGGAGCTGCTGAAGCTCCAGCGCTACAACGCGGGCGACATCATGATCATCACGGCCGGTTCCCCTCCTGGCGTGCCCGGCACGACGAACATGGTGCGGGTGCACCACCTGGGCGGCCAGACCCAGGACTGACGGCCCCGACTCGTTCGCCTCACGGGCGGCCTCCGGACCCTTCGGGGTCGGGGGCCGCCTTCTCGTCGGGCCGGGCGAGGCCCGGCAGAGCACGCTGTAGCACCTGGTGGCACATGCCACTGTAGGTGCGTACCGTGGTCGACATGAGCGCACAACCCGAGATCACTCAGCGCGACCTCCGAAACAGATCCAAAGAGATCATGGACGCTGTACAGGGCGGCCAGTCGTTCATCGTCACGCGGGACGGCCACCGGATCGGCGAGCTGACCCCCCTGCGCCGGCGTCGGCGCTTCGTTCCTCGCGGCGAGTTCGCGGCCCTGTCGCACTCGGCTCCCGACATCTCGCTCCATGCCTTCCGTGCGGATCAGGAGTCAACCGCCGACCGCCTCGAGGACGACCCCTATGCCCGCTGAGCCGGCCGACACGGTGCCCGTAGAGCATCAGCAGGGCATTCTCGACACGAACATCATGATTCTTCGCAAGGGGATCGACCCCTCGGAGCTGCCTGCCGAAGTGGCGATCAGCGTCGTCACGCTGGCCGAACTCTCCGCCGGCCCGCACGAGGTCCGCAGAGACGACGAACAGAGCGACTACGACGAGTACGCCGAGCGGGCCAGAAGGCTCGACGTACTGCAGCGCGCCGAGAGCGAGTTCGACCCCATTCCCTTCGGTGTGGAAGCGGCCCGAATGTACGGAAGGGTCTGCGCGGCCGTGATCTCTGCGGGCCGCGAACCGAGGCGCCGAGTGGCGGACCTGATGATCGCGGCCATCGCGGCCGCCGAACGCCTGCCCCTGTTCACCACCAACCCCGACGACTTCAAGGGCCTGGACGAACTACTCACGGTGGTACCGGTGACACGCCCGGCCGTGCTGCACGACCGCTGACTCCAGGCCGCCGGAGCCGGAGCACGGAGGACGTCAGGCTCCATAAAGAGGCACAGCTCATAAAAGTGTGCCCCTATACGGAGCACCGGTACGCGCACGGCGGTTGTGCGCGGGGCGGTGGGGGCGGCGCAGGACTTGGGGCCGCTCGGTCCGGCGATGCTGTACGGAAGGTTCTGAACAGTCACCCCTCCCGTGTCCATTCCCAGCCCGGACAGTCGCCGGGGGACCCAATCCTGATCTGCCATGTCTACGGCCTCCTGAGGCTGCTGGAACGGCTGTGGGCCGCACCCCATGAACGGGTGGCGCCCCACAGCCCTTTTCGCGGCTCCCGGTGGTCCTGGGATCAGGCGTTGCCGCCGGTGAAGTAGTTGTGCAGGCCGGGGACGGTGAGCGTTCCGCCGAACTGGCCGGCCTGGGTCACCTTCACGTTGGTGAACATCGCGATGGGGACGTTCAGCGGCGGCGGGGTCTCGGGGCTGAAGGTGATCGGGATGATGCCGAAGAGGTTGCCCTTCAGCTCCTCCGTGTACATCGTCACCGTGCCGTTGCGGATCTCCGAGGTCGAGCCCTTGCGTGCCTCGACGTGCGCGGTCGTGCCGTTCGGGCCGACCGTGAGCTGGTGCAGGTCCTTGATGTCCACGCCCGTCGCGGTGAACTTCAGGGCCTTCTTGATCTTTCCGCTGCCGGTCTTCACCTCGACGATGCCGTGGTAGTCCAGGCCCGTCAGGGTGAGCATCGAGCTCTCCAGGATCCACGGTTCGTCCGGGAGCAGCGGGATGCCCGGCTCGATCTCGGCGGCCGCCAGGGCGTCCGGGTCCGGGGTCGGGCACGGGAAGCGGGGCTTGGCGCCGTCCGGGATGTCCTCGTCCTTGACGGGGTCGAGTCCCTTGACGTCCTCGTCCAGCTCTTCGACCTCGGCGCCGGCCTTGTCGGCGGCGTCCTTGATCGCTTCCTTGGTCTTGTCGACGGTGTCGTCCACCGCGTCGGTGGCCTTCTCGACCGGCTTGTCCGCGGGCTCGTCGGCAGGTGCCGCAGCGGCGGGCTTCTCCGCCGGCTCCTCGGCCGGCTTCGTGGCGGTCTCGCTCTCGGACGGCGTCTGCTTCGGCTCCGTCTCGCCCCGCAGCGTGTCGCCGATGCCGTCGAAGAAGTCCTTGACCTTGTCGCCCACACCCAGCGGGTCGAGCGGGTTCCTGGTCTGGCTCGCGGACGGCTCCGGCGCGGGGGCCTTCTGCTCCGTCCCGGCCGCGGAGGCGGACGGGCTCTCGGCGGGCTTCGGCTCCTGCGCCTCGCCCTCGGCGCCGGTTCCGGACGTGGCGCTCGGGGTCGGCTCCGGCTTGGCCGTGTCCGTCGGGGTCGGCGACTCGGACGGCTTCGCCGACTCCGAGGCGGACGGCGAGGCGGACTCCGACGGTTCGTCCGAGCGGGTCACGCACGGGCCGGGTGCGAAGGGGATCTCCTTGTCGTCCGCCAGGGCGAGCTTGGGCGTGAGGCCCATGCCGACGAAGACGGCGGTGGGCATCGCGGCCAGGGCTATCGCCTTGCTCGCGGGCAACTGGAGCTTGGTGAACAGCGACTTCCTGGGGGCGGCGTGCCGCGGCCCTCTTCTCTCCCGCGAGCCGTCGCCGCCCGCGGCCGCGGTCAGCGGTGGTGTCACGTCACCCGGCACTGTTCCTCCCGCCGTTACCTTCGATGAATGTCGCGTGCGTGTCCGTGCCGTGGCCGTCCCACCGCTCCTGCTCCGGGAGGGCCGGGGTGCCGGCGTCGTCGCCCGAGACCGGCTCCTCGACCGCGGCAGCGGACCGCGGGGTCTTGACCGGCACCCACGACAGCGACAGGGCACCGCCCGTGAGGGAGAGGACGAACCCGACGACGAAGCCGCCCAGGTTGGCGATCGGCAGGGAGACCAGCGCCAGGAGAATCGTGGCGACGCCGGCGAACACCCGTACGATGTGCTGGAACCACATCGTCAGACCCAGCGTGACCAGCAGCACGCCGATGATCAGCGAGCCGGCCCCCGCCGTCGTCTGCATCGCGAGGTTCATGTGGCCGATTTTGAAGGTCGCATACGGGAAGTAGGCGATGGGGATCCCTCCGAGCAGGGTCAACAGACCTGCCCAGAACGGCCGCTGCCCCCGCCAGTTACGGAAGTTCCGCCGAAGGACGCGGATGTAGTGCTCGTCCTGCCCCTGTGACACTGCAGTCTCGGCGCTCATGGAAAACAGCTCCCTGGTACTGGCGTTGCTGTGTGAAGAGAGTGGCGGGCGGGCGAAGCTGCCAGAGTTTCACCCGCCCGCCCGGACGGGGCTACCGTCAGTAGCACTCGACCTTGGGGCCGCTGCCCTTGTGCAGGCGCATGCTCAGACCACTGAGCTCGAAGGTGCCGGCGGTCGTCGCCCACGCCTTCTGCTTGACACCGCTCAACTCGACCTCATCCGCCTGCTGGGCGAACCCGTTAGGCAGAATGGAGGTGTCCTTGACCGCCGGACCCTTGCCGAGCTTCGGGTCGTCCGTGTCCTTGGCCGCGACGCCGATGTCGATGTTCTTGAACTTGGCGTCCGCGTCCAGCTCGGAGATGTCCAGGTAGAGCTTCTCGGCCCGGACGTCGGTGCCCTTGTCGCCGGCGGTCAGCTTCAGCGTGATGTTGCCGACGAACGGAACGTCGGTGACCACCGACTGGCACATCTTGGTGATCGACGCGTTCTTGAAGGTCGAGATCGCAACGGGGTGCGCGACCTTCTCTTCGCCCTTGAGGTCCTTGTACCCCATGTCGACGCCGCCGTACTGGGCGAACCCACTACCGACGAGCTTTCCGGCCGTGACCTTGAACTCCTGGCCCGACACGGCGAAGGACGCGGCGAGCGCCCCCTGTGCCAGGCCGACGCCTATCGCGGCCGTCGCGGCCACGCTCGGCACCATGACCAGGGCGAACCGCTTCCATCTGGTTCCACCACGAGCCATAGACTCCATGACTTTCCTCCTTCTCGGACGTACATCTCCGGTCCGGGCGTGGGCCCGTCCTGGGATGGGAGAAGTGCTACGTCCTCGGGAAGGAGAGCGCCCGCTCTCTCGGGCGCGATGTGCGTCCGAAAGGCACCGGCGATCACCCCCGAGCGACAACCACTGGTCGCGCCTGACTCGTCACGCACAACCTGTTCGGACAGGCCCTGCCGCTCCTGTGGCAGGAACCCCCCTGTCCGCGACCGGTGCCACTGACACCGATCGGCCCGGTGGGGACCCAAGGGCCGCGGCACGGCTGGGAGCCGGGCTGGTGCGGTATTGGACCGAGCGTCGCCGATCGTTGTCCATTCCAGGCCGGGGCACAAGAGGTTCGTTACTGGGCGGTAATGGCCCGATAACCTCGCCACGACCGCGCGATGTCGCGCGAGCACGCTCGGTGCCGCTCGGTTCGTATACAGAGAGGGCGATAGACGGCGATAACCGGACAGACGCCGAGTGCTGCTGTACTCCGAGTAACCCGGCTGGGCGTTTACCAAGTTTTGGCAAAGGCGGGTCGCGTTTTGTCACCGTGTCGCCAAAGCGGCGGTGACGCCGCGTCAGCGCCACCGCCGCAAATCCATCAGAACGGGACTCTCAGGACACCCTTGTCATAACCGCTGTCAATGAAGCGTCAACAAAACGCCCCTGAGCGGCCGGTGAAACCTCAGGGGCTCCACAGGACTCCCCGAGAGCCCGGCCACCGGACCCGGAACCCGACCGGGACCTCAGAAGAGCACCCGCGCCAGCGCCTGACGCGCCGCCGTCACCCGCGGGTCGTCAGGACCGACCACCTCGAAGAGCTCCAACAGCCGCACCCGCGCCGCGTCACGCTCGTCGCCCGCCGTGCGCCGCACCGTCTCGACGAGCCGGCCGAAGGCGTCTTCCACATGACCGCCGACGAGGTCCAGGTCGGCCGCGGCGATCTGCGCGGCGGCGTCGGCCGGGTCGCCGGCCGCGTCCTGGCGAACCTTCTGCGGGTCCATGTCCTTGACGCGGCCCAGCAGTTCGGCCTGCGCGAGGCCGAGCTTCGCCTCCGTGTTGCCGGGATCGTCGGAGAGCACGTTCTTGTACGCCTGGACGGCACCACCGAAGTCGCCGGCGTCCAGGGCCTGCACCGCCGCTTCGAGCAGTGCGTCGTAAGGGCCGGCCGGCACCGGAGCCTCGGCGCTCTCGCCCGACGCGTCCGCATCGACCGCGACACCGGTCAGACCGAAGCGCTCCTCTGCCACCTGCACGAGCTGGTCCAGCGTCTGGCGGATCTGGGCCTCGGGGGCCGCGCCCTGGAAGAGGGGCAGCGCCTGGCCGGCCACCACCGCGAACACCGCGGGGATCCCCTGGATCCCGAACTGCTGCATCAGCATCTGGTTGGCGTCGACGTCGACCTTGGCGAGGACGAAACGGCCGTTGTACTCCGCGGCAAGGCGCTCCAGCAGGGGGCCGAGCTGCTTGCACGGCTCGCACCACTCGGCCCAGAAGTCGATGACGACCGGGACCTCGGTGGAGCGCTGGAGGACGTCACGCTCGAAGTTCGCCTCGTCGGTGTCGATCACCAGGGCGGCGGGGGGCACGGCACCGCCGCCCCCCTGACGGGCGGCTTCGGCCCTCGCCTGCTCCGCCTTGGCCTTGGCCTCGTTGGCCGCCTTCACCGCGGCGAGGTCGACGACGCCGCTCATGGACATGTTCCTAGGCTGCATGCGTACATCCTCCCCCTTCCGCGCGCCCATGTGAAAAAAGACGGCGCCTGGTCCCCACCTCGGCGCCATGTGGTTGTCGCGACGAACCGGTCACGGCTTTCGCTACGAGCCGTAGCGTATCTAGGCGCAGCCCGCGGCGTGAAGGGTTTTCCGGTGAGCTGCCTCACAGCCGCCTTTCTCCTTACCGACGGGTATGGTCGCGGGCATGTCCAGCAGCACCCACCCCGAACCCCCACGTACGGGTCGTACCGGGCGCCCTCGCAGCGCCGAGGCCGATACCGCCATCCTGGAGGCGACCCGCGCCTCCCTCGTCGAGCTGGGCTGGTCGAAGCTGACCATGGGGGACGTGGCAACGCGGGCGGGGGTCGCCAAGACCACCCTGTACCGCCGCTGGGCGAACAAGAACGAACTGGTCGTCGACGCCGTCGCGGTCCTCTTCGACGAGCTCGAACTCCCGGACCGCGGCAGCCTCGCCGCGGACGTCGAGGGCGTCGTCCTGCAGTTCGCGGATCTGCTCCGGCAGCCGGAGACCAAGACGGCGCTGATGGGTGTCGTCGCGGAGTCGACGACGGACGAGGCGCTGCGCGGACGTATCCGTTCGGCGATCGTCGAGCGGCAGAAGCGTCTCGTCCTCGAGGGCCGCGAACGCGCTCAGGCCCGCGGCGAGCTGCCGTACGAGGACGACCCCGAGGCGGCAGCCCGCAACACGGACCTGATCTTCGACGTGGTGGCGGGCGCCGTCGTCCACCGGGCGCTGGTGAGTGCGGAACCGGTGGACGAGGAGTGGGCGCGCCGCTTCACCGTCCTGCTGGTGTCAGGGCTGGGCTCCCTGAACGCCTGAGAGGTTGAGCCCGGTCGGCCCCTGGGTGCCTGAGCGCGGCGGGGCGTGGCCAGCTCCCCTGGGCGCGGTCCGCTGCCCGTACGCCTGAGCGCGGGCCGCTCTCCCTACGCCTGGGCGCGGCGGGGCGGGTTCGGCTCAGAAGCCGGGCGGCTCCGTGTAGACGCCCCACTCGTCGCGCAGTGCGTCGCAGATCTCGCCCAGCGTGGCCTCCGCCCGTACGGCGTCGAGCATCGGACCGATCATGTTGGAGCCGTCGCGGGCGGCGGTGAGCATGGCGTCGAGCGAGGACCGTACGAGCGCGTCGTCCCGGCCCGCCTTGCGGTCGGCCAGTTCCCGCACCTGCTCCCGCTCGACCTCGTGGCTGACCCGGAGGATCTCCAGGTCGCCGGTGACCGAGCCGGTGGCCGTGTTGACGCCGACGACCTTCTTGTCGCCCTTCTCCAGGGACTGCTGGTAGCGGAAGGCCGATTCGGCGATCTCGCCGGTGAACCAGCCGTCCTCGATACCGCGCAGGATGCCGGAGGTGATCGGACCGATCGGGTGCTGCCCGGCGGGGTGCGCCCGGCGGCCTCGCTCCTTGATCTGCTCGAAGATCTTCTCGGCGTCGGCCTCGATGCGGTCGGTGAGCTGCTCGACGTACCAGGAGCCGCCCAGCGGGTCGGCGACGTTGGCGACGCCGGTCTCCTCCATCAGCACCTGCTGGGTGCGCAGCGCGATCTCGGCGGCCTGCTCGGAAGGCAGGGCGAGAGTCTCGTCGAGGGCGTTGGTGTGCAGCGAGTTGGTGCCGCCGAGGACCGCGGACAGCGCCTCGACCGCCGTGCGGACGACGTTGTTGTACGGCTGCTGGGCGGTGAGGGAGACACCGGCGGTCTGGGTGTGGAAGCGCAGCCACTGCGCCTTGTCGGTCTTCGCGCCGTACATCTCCTTCATCCAGCGCGCCCAGATCCGCCGTGCGGCTCGGAACTTGGCGATCTCCTCGAAGAAGTCGAGGTGCGCGTCGAAGAAGAAGGACAGGCCGGGTGCGAAGGTGTCGACGTCCAGACCGCGGGACAGGCCCAGCTCCACATAGCCGAACCCGTCGGCGAGGGTGTACGCGAGCTCCTGCGCGGCCGTCGCACCGGCCTCGCGGATGTGGTAGCCGGAGACCGACAGGGGCTTGTACGCGGGGATGCCCTGCGCGCAGTGCTCCATCAGGTCGCCGATCAGACGCAGATGCGGCTCGGGCTGGAAGAGCCACTCCTTCTGCGCGATGTACTCCTTGAAGATGTCGGTCTGCAGGGTGCCGTTCAGCACGCCGGGGTCGACGCCCTGGCGCTCGGCCGCGACCAGGTACATGCAGAAGACCGGGACCGCCGGTCCGGAGATCGTCATCGACGTCGTCACGTCGCCGAGGGGGATGTCCTTGAACAGGATCTCCATGTCGGCGGCCGAGTCGATGGCGACACCGCAGTGGCCGACCTCGCCGAGGGAGCGGGGGTCGTCGGAGTCGCGTCCCATGAGGGTGGGCATGTCGAAGGCGACGGAGAGCCCGCCGCCGCCGGCGGCGAGGATCATCTTGTAGCGCTCGTTGGTCTGCTCGGCGTTGCCGAAGCCGGCGAACTGGCGGATGGTCCAGGTGCGGCCGCGGTAGCCGGTGGCGTACAGCCCGCGGGTGAACGGGTACTCACCGGGCCAACCGATGCGCTCGAAACCGTCGTACCTGTCCCCTGGGCGGGGGCCGTAGACGGGCTCGACCTCGTCCCCGGAGAGCGTGGTGAAGTCTGCCTCCCGCTTGCGGGCCTTGTCGTAACGGGCCTGCCAGCGTCGGCGGCCTTCCTCGATCGCGTCAGCGTCCATACCTCGAATTTACTAGGACGTCCTAGTAAATGTCGATGGCAAAGCGCCACGAGCCGTGCTCGCGGCGCTTCGGGGTTGCTAGGCGCCGGCCGTCGCCGGGGCGGCGTCGCCGGCGATCAGGGCGCGGGCCTCCCGCGTCACCTTCGGCTCCACGAAGAACGAGGCGAACGGGATGCAGCCCGCGGCCAGCACCCACAGCAGCTTGCCGAAGGGCCACTTCGCCTTGGAGCCGAGATCGAAGGCGAAGATCACGTAGACGATGAACAGCACACCGTGGACCTGCGAGATCAGCATGGTGTCGCCGGTGTCGAACCCGTACTTCATGACGATGGCGCCGGTGAACACAAGCAGCCACACGGCAGTGATGTACGCCAGCACCCGGTAGCGGGTCAGGACATTCGCTTTCATGGCATCGAGCGTAACCGGGCGCAGGGGGCGATCTTCGCTCGGGTCGCCCGGGTGCTTCCCCGGAATCCGCGGCCTCCGTCCCCCTGAAGCCGCGGCCTGCTCCACCCGGAAGTCCGCCACCTGCTTCCCGTGGAAGCCGCCGCCCTGCTTCCTCCGGTAGCCGCCGCCCGCTCCCCGCCGAAGCCGCCGCCTACTTCTCCTCGAAATCCGCCGCCGCGACCCGCAGCGGGCGCAACATCGCGAAGATCTCCGCGCACTCCTCCGCGTCGTACGTGCCCAGACCGAAGTCCATACCCATCAGGTCCGAAGTGGCCGCCTCCACGACCTCGCGGCCCTTGTCCGTGATCGAGGCGAGCGTGCCGCGGCCGTCGTTCGGGTTGGGCCGCTTGGCGACCAGACCCGACCGCACGAGCCGGTCGACCGTGTTCGTCACCGAGGTGGGGTGCACCATCAGCCGCTCGCCGATCTTGGACATCGGCAGCTCGCCCGCCTTGGAGAAGGTCAGCAGCACCAGCGCCTCGTAACGGGCGAAGGTCAGCCCGTACGGCTTGACCACGGCGTCGACCTCGGCGAGCAGGATCTGGTGGGCCCGCATGATGGAGGTGATCGCCGCCATCGAGGGCACGGGCCCCCAGCGCTGCCGCCAGAGCTCGTCGGCGCGGGCGATGGGATCGAAGGGAAGACTGAGCGGCTTCGGCACGCCACCGACCTTACCGACTGGTCACATGCCGGTCAGCCCCGTCTCGGCCTTCGGTCCTTCAACCGTTTCATCGGACGGTCCGGCCACGTCTCACCCGCCCGGTGCAGGACGTGGCCGCGCACGCTCCCGCAGCTCCCCGGAATGCTCGACGAAACGGTCGAACATGCCGTTGCCGACGTGGCGGCCCAGATGCAGCAACGGGGAATCGTGTCCGACGAGGCGGGCGCGATGGGGCGTCACCAGGGCGTTGTCGTCGAAGCGGAACACGGGCAGGCTCACATGGCTGACCGCATCCGACGGGTGAGAGAACCGTGCCTCCAGGCCGTCGAGCGGTCCGAGACGATCGAGGTGCTCCCGTGTGATCCTGCTACGCGTGGAGACGGAGAGGGCGACATCCTCGACCATCTCCCGCCGGCAGGTGACCTCGCCCTCCGGGTCACCGAGCAGGAACCGCACCCGGCACCCCGCCCCGGCCCTTCGCCGGACCGTGTCCGCGAAGTGCGGCACCGGAGTCCAGAAGAAGTAGTTGGTGTACCCGGTGAAGGACAGCTCCGACCGCGCCGGTTCGACGAGCTCGTTCCAGACCGTGGACGGGCATGCGGAGGTCGTCGATGACCCGCAACTGCGCGCTGTTGAAGCACGAGTGCTGCTGAAGACGCGCGCTTCCCGCGACGGCGGGCGGACCTGGGGTGCGGAGCGGATCATGCGGAGCGGCGACGGACTCGCCCCGATACCGTCCTCCGTGTGGCCGCCCTGCCGCTGCCCGCGCTGCGCCGGGCATACATGAGGCGGACGCTCCCCGGCTGCAGCGCCCGCCGGGCGCAACTGGAGCCCGCCGGGCCCGGTCCGGCCGGAAGGCGGGTCAGCGGCGCAGCGTGCGCTGCACCTGCATGCGGAGCGCGCGCCGGGCGACCGGTCCGAGGGTGTCGAGTGCGGTCAGGAGGGCGGCGAGCTGCTCCAGGGCGTCGAGCGCGTGGGCGGCCCCGGCAGGGTCGGCGCCCTCGTAGAGTTCCAGGCCCACGAAGGACGCGGCGACCGCCCGGGCCAGACCCGCCGGGTCGGCGACGCCGGCGAGGGGCGTCACGTCGAGGACCCGGGTGAGTACCTGCTCGATCTCGGTGATCCACAGGTCGAGCCCGGCGGCCGTCGCGGGGCCGAGGCGCGGCTGCGACTGGGCGCCGGCGAGGAGTTGGGCGAGCACCGCGACAGTGCCCTCCTCACGCTCCCGCGCGTGCATCCGCCGACCGAACTCCAGCAGTCCGGCGAGCGTGGTGATGCTCCTCAGCTCGTCCCGGTAGCGGGCGACGCGTTGCTCGGCGCCGTAGCGGCAGGCGGCGGCGAGCAGGCCGTCGACGGAGCCGAAATGGTAGAAGACGAGTGCCTGGTTGACCCCGGCCGCCGCTGCGACCGAGCGGGCGGAGGTCTTGGCGATGCCCTGCTCGACGAGCGTGGTCAGCGCACCCCGCAGCAGCTTCTCCCTGGTCCCGCAGGAGTTCTCGGCGGTGCTCGCGTTCGCGGCCGTCCTCGTGGCCGGCTTCGGCGCCGCGTTCGTACCCTCGGTCATGCCCTCGCTCGCGCCCTCCCTCCTGCCCTCGCTCATGCCCTCGCCTCCTCGCGCACGGGACGCAGCCCGGCGCGCACCCCGAGGGAGCCCGCGTCCTGGTACCGGGCCGTGAACGAGCCCTCGTAGCCGAAGAGCGGCCCGAAGCGGCGGTTCGTCACCCGTACACGTATCCGGAAGCGGCCGGTGGTCTCGTCGAAGGACTCGCGGACCTCGGCGTCCCCGCCGATCAGCTCGGGTACGCGGAGGTCGAACGGCCCTTCCCGGAAGCGGTGTGTGCCGGAGCGGATGAGGAGGGACCCGTCCGTCTCTGCGGTCAGGTGGAGGTCGCTGGCGAGATGCTGGTGGGTGCCGAGGTAGTCGAGGACGCGGTCGCCGCCCGGCGCGAGCACCATGGTGGCGTCGAAGCGGCGCGGCCCGGACGGCAGGGCGAAGGTGCGCACGAAGGTGACCGTCTCACGGCCGTACGAGTCGGCGTAGGGCACGTTCTCGATGGTGAACGGGACGTCGCGGCCGGTGCGCGGGACGAGGATGTTCCGACTGCCGCCGAGCGCGAGGAACGGCTTCGTGAAGGCGCGCCCGTGCCAGATCCGGTCCATCACCCCGCGTCCCAGGCACGCCTCGCCGGATGCCAGACCCACGGAGAAGCGGCGCCGCAGCTCGGGGTGGAGGCGGTCGAAGGCGGCGGCGCCCATCGCTCTGCGGAAGATCGAACTCATGCGGGCTCCAGGGTGTCGAGGAGTGCCGGGACCGAGGTGCGCGGTGGCGCGGTGCGCAGGCAGCGGCGGGCTGCCGGGGTCAGCCGCGAGGGTGGCAGCAGCACGGCGGCGGCGAGGGCGAGGAGGGCCGCGGCCGGCGGGAGGATCACGGCGGCCGCGACCGGGACGAGCAACCTCGAGGCCGTCTCCGCCAGCCAGTGCGCCCGCGCCCGCTCCGGACTGACTCCCGCCTCGCACCAGAGCCGCAAGCGGTCGAAGGACCAGGCCGTGGCCCAGCCCATCAGAGGCCGGAACACCCACCGGTCCGCGACGCGGCCGAACCGGCCCCAGCGCGGCCGGTAGTCGTAGCCGGTGAGGAAGCGGACGCCGCCGTCGACCGGCACATAGCGCCAGTAGCCGCTGCCTTCCTTCAGCAGGGAGAGCGGGTGCGGTGAGGCGAACCGGAGGGCCGACACCCGGGTGCCGTCCGCCCGCCGGGTCTCCCCCGCGCTGGTCCCCGTACCGGCGACGGTGAGGAAGCGGGGGGTGCGGGAGGGGAACAGGCGTGTGGCATAGCGGAAGCGCTGCGGCTCGCCGTCCGCCTTCGGAAGGTAGGTGATCTCCGTGAACCGCAGATCCCACCGCTGATGCTCCCCCGGCTCCTGGGTCCGCGCCCAGAGGGTTTCCGGATCGGTACGGATCAAGGTCTCCACGTACAGCCGCCGCACCGCGTTCCCCCTGCTCAAAGCTGATTTGAGCGTTCGCTCAAATATCGATGGCGCATCGTAGCCCACTTTTGAGCAGTCGCTCAAGAGTGCTCGTGCCGCCCGGAGCACGCGAGAGCCCCCGGCCGTCGGCCGGGGGCTCTGTTGGCGACGATCAGGCGGAGAGGTGACGCTCCACCGTGTCGACCTTGGACGTCAGACCGTCGGTGACACCCGGGCGGATGTCGGCCTTGAGAACCAGGGAGACGCGCGGCGCGCGGGCCTCGACGGCGGCGACCGCGCGCTTCACCACGTCCATCACCTCGTCCCAGTCCCCCTCGATCGAGGTGAACATCGCGTCCGTACGGTTGGGCAGCCCCGACTCCCTTACGACGCGGACGGCCTCGGCGACGTACTCACCCACGTCCTCGCCCACTCCCAGAGGCGTGACGGAGAAGGCGACGATCATGCGTCGACCGCGTCCTCGCGGCGGGCACGGGAGGCGGCGACCGCGTCGTCGGCCTCACGCTTGAGCCTGCGGTCGGCGAAGAAGCCGCCGAAGGGAAGAACGGAGAGGACGAAGTAGAGGGCCGCGGTCTTCAGATCCCACTTGGTGCGGTTCCAGGCGTCCAGCCAGAAGAGCACGTACAGGATGAAGAGCACGCCGTGGATCGCGCCCATCACCGGGACCGCGTTGAAGTCCGTCGTGCGCTTGAGCACCGAGCAGACGAGCAGCAGGAGGAACGAGACGGCCTCCGGCGCGGAGACGAGACGCAGGCGGTGGAGGGAGGCGGCGGTCTTGATGTCCACGGTTCACCTTCGTTGGCGATGGATGGGCAGCGGCATGGATCTTGTGAATGCATGCACAAACTTCCGGACCATTGTGGCAGGCCATTTTGCGAACTCTTTGTCAGGGTCGGGATCCTCCTTCGGGACGCTGCCCCCAGCCGTGCTCACGGGATAACGTCGGCCCGTGGCAATGTTCCGGCTCCAAGGGAGCAAGGTGCTCGCGGTCGACCTGGCCGGCGACACCGTCAAGGCGAAGAACGGGTCGATGGTCGCTTACGACGGCCAGATGGCCTTCAAGAAGATGACCGGCGGCGGTGAGGGCATCCGCGGGATGGTCACCCGCCGGCTCACCGGCGAGCAGATGACCATGATGGAGGTGAAGGGACAGGGCACCTGCTACTTCGCCGACCGGGCAAGCGAGATCAACCTGGTGCAGCTGCACGGCGACACGCTGTACGTCGAGTCGAGCAATCTGCTGTGCACCGACGGCGGGCTGCGCACCGGCACGACCTTCACGGGGCTGCGCGGGGGCGCGAGCGGCAACGGCCTGTTCACGACCACGGTCGAGGGCACCGGCCAGGTGGCGATCATGTCCGACGGGACGGCCGTGGTGCTCCGGGTGACGCCCCAGTACCCGCTCTCCGTCGACCCGGGCGCGTACATCGCCCACCAGGGCAACCTGCGGCAGGACTTCCAGTCCGGTGTGACGTTCCGCACGTTCCTCGGCGAGGGCGGTGGTGAGGCGTTCCAGATCCGCTTCGAGGGTGACGGGCTGGTCTACGTGCAGCCGAGCGAGCGCAACACGGTCGGAGGGGACGTCTGATGCCGTTCCGCGAGATCAACTCGAGGATGGTCGAGGCGACCGTGTCGCCCGGCCAGAAGATGTTCAGCCAGCGTGGCGCGATGCTCGCCTACCGGGGCGACGTCAGTTTCACCCCCAACATGACCGGCGGTCAGGGCGGACTGGCGTCGATGATCGGCCGCCGGGTGGCGAACGAGGCGACACCGCTGATGACCGTGGAGGGCAACGGCACGGTGATGTTCGGCCACGGCGGCCACCACATCCAGGTCATCCAGCTGACCGGCGACACCCTCTACGTGGAGGCCGACCGGCTGCTCGCCTTCGACGGCACTCTCCAGCAGGGCACGATGTTCATGGGTTCGGAGGGCGGGGTCATGGGCATGGTGCGCGGGCAGGTGACGGGTCAGGGCCTGTTCACCACGACCCTCCAGGGACACGGCGCGGTCGCCGTGATGGCCCACGGCGGTGTCATCGAACTGCCGATCACGCCCTCGCGGCCCGTCCATGTGGATCCGCAGGCGTATGTCGCGCACCACGGCGACGTACGGAACAAGCTCTCCACGGCGCTCGGCTGGCGCGACATGGTGGGGCGCGGCTCCGGCGAGGCGTTCCAGCTGGAGCTGAGCGGCAGCGGTGCGGTGTACGTCCAGGCGTCGGAGGAGAAGCTGTGAGCACACCGGTGGTCTTCGACCCGACGACGCTGCCGAGCGACGACAACGTCAACTCCTACACCTTCTGCGTCGAGCTCAAGGGCTCCCAGTGGTTCCTGCAGAAGGGCAAGATGATCGCCTACTACGGGCGGATCGACTTCAACGGAATCGGCCACGGCCGCCTCGACCGGCTGCTGCGGACGTCGTTCCACTCGCCGCTGCACGCGAGCGACTGGGTGGTGGCCGAGGGCAGCGGCAAGATGCTGCTGGCGGACCGCGCGTTCGATGTGAACTCCTTCGACCTCGACGACGGGAACCTGACCATCCGTTCCGGCAACCTGCTGGCGTACCAGCCCTCCCTGGCGCTCAAGCAGTCGATCGTGCCGGGGTTCCTGACGCTGATCGGCACGGGCAAGTTCGTGGCGGCGTCGAACGGCCCGGTCGTCTTCATGGAGCCGCCGATCCGGGTGGACCCGCAGGCCCTGGTGGGCTGGGCCGACTGCCCCTCGCCCTGCCATCACTACGACCACGGCTATATGACCGGCGTCATGGGCGGGGTACGGGCGCTGACCGGTATCGGCGGGGCCTCGGGTGAGGAGCACCAGTTCGAGTTCGCCGGTGCGGGCACGGTGCTGCTGCAGTCCAGCGAGGCGCTGATGCCGGAGCAGCCGATCGGTACGGTGGGCGCGGAGCCGGGCGTTCCGGGCGGCCATAGTCCGGCGGGCCGGCCCGGTGCGCAACCACGCCTTCCCGGCCAGCTGGGGGACCTCCAGCGTCGCTTCGGGCTGTGAGCGGTAGTCTGCGGAGTGTGACGTCGAACGTCTGCGCCCCCGTACACCCCCAGGGCGTAGGGGTGCCGTGCGTCACACTCCTCGACTTCGTCCGCTTTTCAACTTCTTAGGTAGAATCCATATATGGAGACCGAGACGGCCACGCGCTGGCTGACCGATGACGAGCAGCGCACGTGGCGCACGCATCTGGAAGTCAACAAGCTGTTGATGCACCAGCTCGAGAAGGACCTCCAGCCGTTCGGCCTGACCAACAACGACTACGAGATCCTGGTCAACCTGTCCGAGGCCCCGGACCGGCGGATGCGGATGAGCGATCTCGCGGCGGCCACTCTCCAGTCGAAGAGCCGCCTCTCCCACCAGGTCACCCGTATGGAGAACGCCGGACTGCTGCGGCGCGCGAACTGCGAGTCCGACCGGCGCGGGCTGTACGCGGTGCTCACCGACGAGGGCGTGGCGACCATGCAGAAGGTCGCACCGCACCATGTCGCCTCCGTACGCAGGCACTTCATCGACCTGCTGTCGCCCGAGGCACTGGCGGACCTGCGCGAGTCGCTGACACCCGTCGCCGACCACCTGCGCGGCCATCGCGGCAAGCTCTAGCGCCCCGCCCTCCCCTTTGCTCCGGGGAAGCGACTCCCACTCCGGGGCGGCGACGTTTCTTCCCCAGGTCGGCGGCGCTCCTTCCCGGGGCGGCGACGCGTCTTCCCGGGTCGGCGGCGCGTCTTCCCGGGTCAGCCTCCGCGGGTCGCGTCCGGCAGGGTCAGCTCGAAGAGCGCCCCGCCGGATGCCGACCGGCCGGCCGAGAGCGTCCCGCCGTGGCGTCATGCCACGTCGCGCGCGATGGCCAGCCCGAGTCCGGCGCCGCCCTGGTCCCTGGTACGGGCGTCGTCGAGACGCACGAAGCGTTCGAATACCCGCTCGCGCTCCGCCTCCGGCACGCCGGCCCCGTCGTCCGCGACCGCCAGCACGATCCGGCCGCCCTGTCGGCGGACCGAGGCGGTGACCGAATCCACCGCGTGGCGCTGGGCGTTGTCGATCAGATTCCCGATGACACGGGCCAGCTGACTGCGCGAACCGGCCACCTGCAGGCCCTCGGCCACCGTCACCTCGACCGGGACACGGTCCCCGGCCCTGCGGGCCACCTCCTCGGCCAGCAGCTGCGCGGGGTCCAACAGCGCCGGCCCCGGCCACTCCCCCGCGTCCAGCCGTGCCAGCAGCAGCAGGTCCGCCGCCAGTTGCTGAAGCCGTACGGTGTCCTCCACCGCGCCGGACACATCCAGCAACTCGGGGTGCGCCGCACCCACTTCCAGCTGCGTGCGCAGCGAGGCGATGGGGCTGCGCAACTCGTGCGAAGCGTCCGCGACGAAGCGCCGCTGCCGCTCGACGGAGGCTTCCAGGGCCGCCAGTGTCTCGTTCGTCGTACGGGCGAGCCTCACGACCTCGTCCCGCGACCCGGGCTCGGGGACCCGTCGCGAGAGGTCCTCGGAACGGGTGACGGCCGCCATTTCACGCCGGATGTCCTCGACGGGCCCGAGCGCGCGCCGGGTGACCAGCCAGGTCACCCCGCCGACGACCGCAAGCAGCAAGGGCAGGCCGACGAGCATCGCGTCGCGCACCGTGGTGACCGCCTCCTGCTCGGTGGTCAGCGGCGCGCCCGCGTACACGGTCACCGTCCGGTCGCCGTCGAGGCCCACCTCGACGGCGGCGAACCGGTAGTCGGCGCGGTCGCCGTCCACGGTGGCCGTTCCGGAGCCGAAACGGGGAGCGTCGGAGGAGACCTGGCCCCGGTCCGCGTCGTCGCCGCCGTCACCTTCGTCGCCCTCGTCACCGTCCGTGGTGGCGGTCTGCCGGTGGACGCCCGTGCTGCCGGTGCCTTCGACCGCCTCCAGGTGCTCGCTGACGGCGAGCACCCGCCCGCCGTCACCGACGACCTGGACGGGGCGCTCGTCGTCCTCGTCGGGCAGCTCCAGCCCGTCGTAGGGCACGCCGAGCGCGATCTGGGACGCCACGTCCCGCGCGGCGATCTCTGCCTGCAGGTCCGTCCGGTCGATCAGGTTCGCGCGCAGCGACAGCAGCACAAAGCCTCCGGCCGCGATCAGGGCGACGGCGACGACGAGCGTGGCGCCAAGGGCCGCTCGGGCCCGTCGGACGAGGCTCCGCAGGCGCCGGCGTCCGCGTCCGCGTCCGCCGAACGGGACGACCGCGACGACCAGCAGGACCCGCAGGACCGGCAGGACCGAGACGACCGGGCCGACGCTCCTGCGAGCAGGATCACGGCCGCGCAGGCCGTGGCGGCCGCACTGAAGCACACGCCGGGCACGGTGGACTCCGTGGAACTCGACGACGACGGTACGGACCACTGGGACGTGGACGTCGTTACCGCCGACGACGACCGCGAGCACGAGCTGAAGGTCGACGCGACGTCGGGCACCGTGCGGGAGGACAAGGGCGACGACGACGGCGACGACGCCGACGACCGGGCCGGGGTGCGCGCCGCGTCGGTGGACGCCCGCGAGGCGGCCGAGGCAGCCCTCAAGGCCCACCCCAATGCCACCGTGACGTCCGTCGACTTCGACGAGGACGACGCGTCCCGCTGGGAGGTGGAGCTGCGCGACACCGACCGCGAGCGCGAGGTGACGGTCGACGCGAGGACGGCGTCGGTCGCGGACGAGTCGGCCGACGACTGAGATCTCCCCTGCCCGCCCCTTCCCGAACCGGGCTCCGCGCAGGCCCCGTACCGCGCTCCGCGCGGTGGGCAGGGGCCTCGACCCCGACCCCCGCGCCACACACGCCCTACGGGGCGGGAAACACCGCTGGGCGGCATTTCCGGCCCCGTAGGGCGTGTGTGGCGCGACACCGCGCGGTACGGGTCCGGGCGGGACCAGCCGCGCGGCGGAGCCGCGGATCCGGTACAGCGGGAAGCGGCGGTCAGGGAACAGCCCGCCGCGGGCGCCACGCCACCGCCATCGCTCCCGGCGCTCCCGAAGGGAACCCCGCCCCTCTACGACTGCGTCAGGCCCGCCACCAGTTCGTCCGCCGCCCGGTACGGGTCCAGCTCGCCCGCGACGATACGCTCGGCCAGCGCACCCAGGCGCCGGTCCCCGTGCAGGTCACCGATGCGTTCCCGCAGCGCCGTGACCGCGATCGTCTCGACCTCCGTCGCCGCCCGCCGGGCCCGGCGCTCGGCCAGGACACCGTGCTCCTCCATCCACGCCCGGTGCTTCTCCAGCGCCTCGACGACCTCGTCGACGCCCTCGCCCCGCGCGGCGACCGTCTTCACGATCGGCGGACGCCAGTCGCCCGGGGCGCGGGCCTCGCCGAGGCCGAGCATGTGGTTGAGCTCGCGGGCCGTCGCGTCCGCGCCGTCGCGGTCGGCCTTGTTGACGACGTACACGTCACCGATCTCGAGGATGCCCGCCTTCGCCGCCTGGATGCCGTCGCCCATGCCGGGCGCGAGGAGCACCACGGAGGTGTCGGCCTGGGAGGCGATCTCCACCTCGGACTGGCCGACGCCGACCGTCTCGACGAGGATCACGTCGCAGCCTGCCGCGTCGAGGACGCGGATGGCCTGCGGCGCGGACCAGGCCAGGCCGCCCAGGTGGCCGCGGGTGGCCATGGAGCGGATGTAGACGCCCGGGTCGGACGCGTGCTCCGACATCCGGACGCGGTCGCCGAGCAGCGCCCCGCCCGAGAAGGGCGAGGACGGGTCGACGGCGAGGACGCCGACCCGCTTCCCGGCCTTGCGGTAGGCGGAGACGAGCGCGGAGGTGGAGGTGGACTTGCCGACGCCCGGCGAGCCCGTCAGGCCGACCACGTACGCACCGCCGGTCAGCGGCGCGAGCGCCGCCATGACCTCGCGGAGCTGCGGGGACGCCCCCTCGACGAGTGAGATCAGCCGGGCCACGGCCCGCGGCTTACCCTCACGTGCCTGGGCGACCAGTTGGGGGACGTCCACCATCGTGCTGCTCCGTTTCTCTGGGTACTACTTGGCCGGGACGCGGACGATCAGCGCGTCGCCCTGGCCGCCGCCGCCGCACAGCGCCGCCGCGCCGACGCCGCCGCCGCGGCGCTTGAGCTCCAGCGCCAGGTGGAGCACCACACGCGCGCCGGACATGCCGATGGGGTGGCCGAGCGCGATGGCGCCCCCGTTCACGTTCACCTTTTCCGGTGTGACGCCGAGGTCCTTCATTGACTGGTGGGAGACGGCGGCGAACGCCTCGTTGATCTCGATGAGGTCCAGGTCGGAGACGTCCAGACGCTCCTTCTTCAGCGCGTGCCGGATGGCGTTCGACGGCTGGGACTGCAGTGAGTTGTCCGGACCGGCCACGTTGCCGTGGGCGCCGATCTCGGCGATCCACTCGAGGCCCAGCTCCTCGGCCTTGGCCTTGCTCATCACGACGACGGCCGCGGCACCGTCGGAGATCTGCGAGGACGTACCGGCGGTGATGGTGCCGTCCTTGGCGAACGCGGGGCGCAGCCTGCCGAGCGACTCCGCGGTCGTGTCCGCGCGGATGCCCTCGTCCTTGGAGAAGAGGATCGGGTCGCCCTTGCGCTGCGGGATCTCGACGGGCGTGATCTCCGCTTCGAAGAGACCGTTCTTCTGCGCGGCGGCGGCCCGCTGGTGGGAGAGCGCGGCGATCTCGTCCTGGACACCGCGGGGGATGCCGAGGCGGGTGTTGTGCTTCTCCGTGGACTCGCCCATGGCGACGTTCTCGAAGGAGTCGGTCAGGCCGTCGTGCGCCATGGAGTCGAGCATCTCGATCGCGCCGTACTTGTAGCCCTCCCGGGACTTCGGCAGCAGATGCGGGGCGTTCGTCATGGACTCCTGGCCGCCGGCGACGACGATCTCGAACTCACCGGCGCGGATCAGCTGGTCGGCGAGCGCGATGGCGTCGAGGCCCGAGAGGCACACCTTGTTGACGGTGAGCGCGGGGACGTTCATCGGGATGCCCGCCTTGACGGCGGCCTGGCGTGCCGGGATCTGCCCCGCGCCGGCCTGGAGCACCTGGCCCATGATCACATACTGCACCTGATCGCCGCCGATGCCCGCCCGGTCCAGCGCGGCCTTGATGGCGAAGCCGCCGAGGTCGGCACCGGAGAAGGACTTGAGGGAGCCGAGCAGGCGGCCCATGGGAGTACGGGCTCCCGCGACGATCACGGAGGTGGTGCCGGTCGTTCCTGACATGAGGACGATCCCCTTTCAGCCGAGGCTGAGGAGTGAACGAGGGTTTACTCAAATGTACTGAGCGGTACTGCTCCGGGTCACCGGCCGACCGGTGTGACGGCGCGCACGTTGCGTAACCACCCCCGGTGGGGCTGCACTGGTCCCATGCTGACGCGAATCGACCACATCGGGATCGCCTGCTTCGACCTCGACAAGACCGTCGAGTTCTACCGGGCCACATACGGCTTCGAGGTGTTCCACTCCGAGATCAACGAGGAGCAGGGCGTACGGGAGGCCATGCTCAAGATCAACGAGACGTCCGACGGCGGCGCCTCCTATCTCCAGCTGCTCGAGCCCACCCGCGAGGACTCCGCCGTCGGCAAGTGGCTGGCCAAGAACGGCGAGGGCGTCCACCACATCGCCTTCGGCACGGCCGATGTGGACGCGGACGCGCAGGACATCCGCGGCAAGGGCGTACGGGTGCTCTACGACGAGCCGCGGACCGGCTCCATGGGCTCCCGGATCACCTTCCTCCACCCCAAGGACTGCCACGGCGTACTCACTGAACTCGTCACGTCTGCAACGGAGCACTGACCTCAGGATTCCCGGCCCGGTAGAGTGGGCCGTTCCGGGCCGGGGCCGGGTCGGGGCCGTGCCGCGTCTCCGTCGTTGATCTGTCACCATTCCCCGGGGGGCCGTTCGCCGGCGAACGGTGCTCGCTTGGAGACAGTTGCGACCAGGGGACGGATGGGACCGCGCAGTGCGGGGCTACGAACGCCAGGAGAGCCACCGAGCTGACGACGACCACCTCTCGCGGTTCGAGGCCGAGATGGACCGGCTGAAGACCGAGCGGGAGAAGGCCGTCCAGCATGCCGAGGACCTCGGCTACCAGGTCGAGGTCTTGCGCGCCAAACTCCACGAGGCGCGGCGCAATCTCGCCTCCCGTCCGGCCTACGACAGCGCCGACATGGGTTACCAGGCCGAGCAGTTGCTGCGGAACGCCCAGATCCAGGCCGATCAGCTCCGCCAGGACGCGGAGCGTGAGCTGCGCGAGGTGCGGGCGCAGACGCAGCGCATTCTGCAGGAGCATGCCGAGCACCAGGCCAGGCTCCAGGCCGAGCTGCACGCCGAGGCCGTACAGCGCAGGCAGCGTCTCGACCAGGAGCTGGCCGAACGCCGCCAGACCGTCGAGTCGCACGTCAACGAGAACGTCGCGTGGGCCGAGCAGTTGCGCGCCCGCAGCGAGTCCCAGGCCCACCGGCTGCTGGAGGAGTCCCGCGCGGAGGCCGAGCAGGCGCTCGCAGCCGCCCGCGCCGAGGCCGCCCGTATCGCCGAGGAGGCCCGCAGGCGCCTCGGCTCGGAGGCGGAGACCGCCCGTGCCGAGGCGGAGGCGATCCTGCTGCGCGCCCGCAAGGACGCCGAGCGGCTGCTGAACGCCGCGTCCAGCCAGGCGCAGGAGGCGACCGCCCACGCCGAGCAGCTGCGTTCGTCGACCACCGCCGAGTCCGACCAGGCCCGCCAGCATGCCGCGGAGCTCAGCCGTGCGGCGGAGCAGCGGATGCAGGCGGCCGAGGAGAAGCTGCGCGAGGCGCGCACGGAGTCGGAGAAGCTCCTCGTCGAGGCCAAGGAGTCGGCGGCCAAGCAGCTTTCCGCGGCGGAGTCGGCTGGCGAGCAGCGCACGCGTACGGCCAAGGCGCAGGTCGCGCGGCTCGTCGAAGAGGCGACCAAGGAGTCCGAGACCCTCAAGGCGGAGGCGGAGCAGGCGCTCGCCGACGCCCGCGCAGAGGCGGAGAAACTACTCGAGGCGGCGACCGAGAAGGCGCGGGCCGCTGTCGCCGAGGACTCCGCCGCGGCGCTCGCGAAGGCCGCCCGCACCGCGGAGGAGGTGCTGACCAAGGCGTCTCAGGACGCCAAGGCCACCACTCGCGCGGCGAGCGAGGAGGCGGAGCGGATCCGGCGTGAGGCCGAGGCGGAGGCGGACCGGCTGCGCGGCGAGGCCGCCGAGCAGGCCGACCAGCTCAAGGGCGCCGCCAAGGACGACACCAAGGAGTACCGCGCCAAGACGGTCGAACTCCAGGAGGAGGCCCGCAGGCTCCGCGGGGAGGCCGAGCAGCTGCGCGCGGAGGCCGTCGCCGAGGGCGAGCGGATCCGCGGCGAGGCCCGCCGCGAGGCCGTCCAGCAGATCGAGGAGGCGGCGAGCACCGCGGAGGAGCTGCTGACCAAGGCGCGTACCGACGCCGACGAACTGCGCTCCAAGGCCGGTGCCGACAGCGAGAAGGTCCGTACGGAGGCCATCGAGCGCGCCACGACCCTGCGCAGGCAGGCCGAGGAGACGCTGGAGCGCACCCGCGCCGAGGCCGACCGGCTGCGCGCGGAGGCCGAGGAGCAGGCCGACGGTGTGCGGACGGCCGCGGAGACGGCCGCGGCCGAACTGCGCGAGGAGACCCAGCGCGGCATAGCGGCCCGTCAGGCGGAGGCGGCCGAGGAACTGGCCCGGTCGCAGGCCGAGGCTGAGGCACGGCTCGCCGCCGCGGAGGAGCGGCTGGCGGAGGCCCGCGCAGAGGGCGAGCGGATCCGCCGCGAGGCGGCGGAGGAGACCGAGCGGCTGCGGACCGAGGCCGGCGAGCGGCTGCGCGCGCTCCAGGAGCAGGCCGAGCAGGAGGCGGAGCGGCTGCGGACCGAGGCCGCGTCGGACGCGTCGGCGGCCCGCGCCGAGGCCGAGGCCGTCGCCGTACGGCTGCACAGCGACGCCGCCGCGGAGGCCGAGCGGCTGAAGACCGAGGCGCAGGAGAGCGCCGACCGGGTGCGGGCGGAGGCGGCGGCCGCCGCCGACCGGGTCGGCGCGGAGGCGGCGGAGGCGCTGTCGGCCGCCCAGGAGGAGGCGGCCCGCCGCCGCAGGGAGGCCGAGGAGACCCTCGATTCGGCGCGCAGGGAGGCCGGCGAGGAGCGCGAACGGGCGCGCGAGCAGAGCGAGGAACTCCTCGCGTCCGCCCGCAACCGGGTCGAGGAGGCGCAGACCGAGGCGCAGCGGCTGGTCGAGGAGGCCGACCGGCGTGCCACGGAGATGGTGTCCTCCGCCGAGCAGACGGCCCAGCAGGTGCGGGACTCCGTCGCCGGGCTGCAGGAGCAGGCCGAGCAGGAGATCGCCGGGCTGCGCAGCGCCGCCGAGCATTCGGCCGAGCGCACCAGGACGGAGGCGCAGGAGGAGGCGGACCGGGTCCGCGCCGACGCGTACGCGGAGCGGGAGCGGGCCGCGGAGGACGCCGGCCGGCTGCGCTCTCGCGCCCAGGAGGAGACGGACGCCGCGCAGGCACTCGCCGAGCGGACCGTCACGGAGGCGATCACCGAGGCGGAACGGCTGCGGGCGGAGACCGCGGAGTACGCGCAGCGGATGCGGACCGAGGCGTCCGACGCCGTCGCGTCCGCCGAGCAGGACGCGTCACGGACCAGGGCACAGGCCAGGGAGGACGCCAACCGGATCCGTTCGGAGGCCGCCGAGCAGGCGGACCTGCTGATCGGCGAGGCCACCGGCGAGAGCGAGCGGCTGCACTCGGAAGCGGCGGAGCTGCGTGCGTCGGCCGACGCGGAGGCGACACGGCTGCTCACCGAGGCCGAGCAGATCAAGGTGGACGGCGAAGCGGAGATCGAGCAGCTGCGGGCGGCCGTGCGGGCCGACCGGGAGCAGGTGCTCGACGAAGCGCGGCAGGCCGCGGACAAGCGGCGTGCCGACGCGGCGGAGCAGGCCGACCAGCTCATCGGCGAGGCGCGCGGCGAGGCGGAGCGGATCACGGCGGAGACCGCCGCGGAGACGGAGCGTCTGCGCACCGAGGCCACGAGCGACGCGGAACGTCTGCGGGCGGAGGCCGCGAGCGACGCCGAGCGGCTGCGGGCGGAGGCGAACAGCGACGCGGAGCGGCTGCGGGCGGAGGCCGCGGAGACGGTGGGCTCCGCGCAGCAGGCGGCCGAACGCATCCGGACCGAGGCCGAGCGGCACCGTGCCGAGACGGAGGCCGCGGTCGAGCGACTGCGCGCCGAGGCCCGCGCGGAGGCCGACCGGCTGCTGGACGAGGCGCGGGAGGCGGCCGCCAAGCGCCGTGCGGACGCGGCGGAGCAGGCCGACCAACTCGTCGCCAAGGCCCAGGAGGAGGCGCTGCGCGCGGCCACCGAGGCCGAGGAGCAGGCCGACACGATGGTCGGCGCCGCCCGCAAGGAGGCGGAGCGGCTGGTCGCGGAGGCGACGGTCGAGGGCAACTCGCTGGTGGAGAAGGCCCGCACGGACGCCGACGAGCTGCTCGTGGGGGCCCGGCGTGACGCGACGGCCATAAGGGAGCGCGGCGAGGAACTGCGGGTCCGTGTGGAGAGCGAGATCGAGGAACTGCACGAGCGTGCCCGCCGGGAGACCTCGGAGCAGATGAAGACCGCCGGCGAACGCGTCGACAACCTGGTCAAGGCGGCCGAGGAACAGCGCGCGGAGGCGGAGGCGAAGGCCAAGGAGCTGCTGTCCGACGCCAATTCGGAGGCGAGCAAGGTCAGGATCGCCGCCGTGAAGAAGGCGGAGGGGCTGCTCAAGGAGGCCGAGCAGAAGAAGGCCGAGCTGATCCGCGAGGGCGAGCGCGCCAAGGCGGAGGCCGACCTCGAGGCCGGACGCACCGTCGACGAGGGCAAGCGGGAGTTGGACGTACTGGTGCGCAGGCGCGAGGACATCCAGGCGGAGATCTCCCGTGTCCAGGACGTCCTCGAGGCGTTGGAGTCCTTCGAGGCCCCGTCCGGCGGCAAGACGCCGGGCGGCGGATCCGCCGGAGGTGTCAAGGCCGGTGCGTCAGCGGGGGGTACACGTTCGAGTGGCAAGTCGTCCGACGGCTAGCCACTCAAAAGGCTGGACATTCTCCAGATCAAACCGGCATCCGCTCGATGACACGCCGCTTCGACCCCTAGGATTCCCTCTAACACCTCACCGGTCTCATTGACAGGAACCCCATGAGCGACACTTCCTCCCCCTTCGGCTTCGAGCTCGTGCGGCGTGGTTACGACCGCGGTCAGGTGGACGACCGCATTACCAAACTCGTCGCCGACCGTGATAGTGCTCTGGCCCGAATCACCTCTCTGGAAAAGCGCATCGAGGAGCTCCACCTCGAGACGCAGAACGCCCAGGCCCAGGTCAGCGACGCCGAGCCGTCGTACGCGGGTCTCGGTGCGCGCGTCGAGAAGATCCTCCGCCTCGCGGAGGAGGAGGCGAAGGACCTGCGCGAGGAGGCCCGTCGCGCCGCCGAGCAGCACCGCGAGCTCGCCGAGTCCGCCGCCCAGCAGGTGCGCAACGACGCCGAGTCGTTCGCCGCCGACCGCAAGGCGAAGGCCGAGGACGAGGGCGTCCGCATCGTCGACAAGGCGAAGGGCGAAGCCCAGACGCTGCGCAGCGAGGCGCAGAAGGACGCGCAGTCCAAGCGCGAGGAGGCCGACGCACTCTTCGAGGAGACCCGCGCCAAGGCCGCCCAGGCCGCCGCGGACTTCGAGACGAACCTCGCCAAGCGCCGCGAGCAGTCGGAGCGCGACCTGGCGTCGCGTCAGGCGAAGGCGGAGAAGCGGCTGGCGGAGATCGAGCACCGTGCCGAGCAGCTGCGCCTCGAGGCGGAGAAGCTGCGTACGGACGCGGAGCGCCGTGCCCGTCAGACGGTGGAGACGGCGCAGCGCCAGGCCGAGGACATCGTGGCCGACGCGAACGCCAAGGCCGACCGTATCCGCAGCGAATCGGAGCGCGAGCTGGCGGCGCTCACCAACCGCCGCGACTCCATCAACGCCCAGCTGACCAACGTCCGCGAGATGCTGGCGACGCTCACGGGTGCCGCGGTGGCCGCGGCGGGCACGCCCGCCGACGAGGAGCCCGCCTCCCGCGGCGTCCCGGCGCAGCAGACCCGCTGACGCCTTCCGGATCGGTCACTCAGCCCGATGCCCGGTGCCTTTGGCACCGGGCATCCGTGCGTCGTGCGTCCGGGCGTCGGGGCCTCCGTGCGTCGTGCGTCCGGGCGTCCGGGTGTCCGCCCGGAGGCGGAACGGCCGCTTCCCGTGGGGGGAACAGGGTGGCGCGGCACCGGCGGCGCCCGTAGCGTGAACGCATGATCGAGCTCGAGGGTCTCACCAAACGCTTCGGTACGAAGGTCGCCGTCGACCATCTCTCCTTCAAGGTCCGCCCGGGCGTGGTGACCGGCTTCCTCGGTCCCAACGGCGCGGGCAAGTCCACGACGATGCGCATGATGCTCGACCTCGACAATCCCACCAGCGGGAGAGTCCGGATCGACGGCAAGCACTACCGGGACCTCGAGGAGCCGCTGAAGTACATCGGCGCCCTGCTCGACGCCAAGGCGATGCACGGCGGCCGCAGTGCGTACAACAACCTGCTCTGCCTCGCGCAGTCCAACCGGATCCCGGAGCGACGGGTCGGCGAGGTGCTCGACCTCGTCGGGCTGACGCCGGTGGCACGGAAGAAGTCCAAGGGCTTTTCGATGGGGATGGGCCAGCGGCTTGGAATCGCCTCCGCGCTGCTGGGTGATCCCGAGATCCTGATGTTCGACGAACCGGTCAACGGTCTGGACCCGGAGGGAATTCACTGGATCCGCAATCTGATGAAAACCCTCGCGCAGGAAGGCCGGACGATCTTCGTGTCCTCGCACCTGATGAGTGAAATGGCCCTGACGGCCGACCACTTGATCGTGATCGGCCAGGGCCGGCTGCTGGCCGACACGTCCATGGCCGATTTCATTCGGGAGAACTCCCGCAGCTATGTCCGGCTGCGCTCGCCGCAGCAGGAACAGCTCCGGGACCTGCTGCACGCCGCCGGTATGACGGCCGTAGAGACCGGCAGCGGCACGCTGGAGGTCGACGGCGCGAGCACGGAGCAGCTCGGCGAGCTGGCGGCCGAGCACCGGATCGTGCTGCACGAGCTCAGCGCCCAGCGGGCCTCGCTCGAGGAGGCGTTCATGCAGATGACGGCAGGAGCGGTGGAGTACCACGCGCACTCGGGCCCCGACGCCCCGCAAGCCCCACCGCCGGACGCCGTCCCCCGGCCCGCCGGCCAAGGCGCCCCCCAGTGGGCCCCGCGCGACAAGGGAGCCTGACCGATGGCCTCGACACCCGCCGTCCTGCAGTCCGAGTGGACCAAGATCCGTACGGTCGCGTCGACGCGCTGGACGCTGATCAGCGCGCTCGCCGTGACGGTCGCGATGAGCGCAGCGCTGTGCGCCCTGATGAACGCGACGTTCGACGACCTGCCCGCCGCCGAGCGGCTGACCTTCGACCCGACGCTGATCAGCTTCTCGGGGATGGTCCTCGGGCAGCTGGCGATGGTCGTCTTCGGTGTGCTCGTCGTCGGCACCGAGTACAGCTCCGGCATGATCCGCACCTCGCTCGCCGCGGTGCCGCAGCGCGCCACCTTCCTCTTCAGCAAGATCACCGTGGCCGGTCTGCTGGCGCTGGTGGTGGGGATGGCGACCAGCTTCCTCACCTTCTTCCTCGGCCAGGCGCTGCTCGGTGAGTACGGCACGACGATCGGCGAGGAGAACGTGCTGCGCGCCGTCGTCGGCGGCGGCATCTACATGGGCCTGATGGCGCTCTTCTCGATGGGCGTCGCCGCGATGCTGCGCAGTTCCATGCTGTCGCTGGGCATCCTGGTGCCGTTCTTCTTCCTGATCTCGCAGATCCTCTCCGCGGTGCCGGGCGCCAGGGACGTCGCGCGCTACTTCCCCGACCAGGCCGGCGCGCGGATCATGCAGGTGGTGCCGAACGCCCTGGACAGCGGGGAGTCGCCGTACGGCCCCTGGGCGGGCCTCGGCATCATGGTGATCTGGGTCGCCGCGGCGCTGGCCGGCGGCTTCCTCGTACTGAAGAAGCGGGACGCGTAGGGCGCCGGGCGGGCCGGTCGGGAAGGGCCGTGACCGAGGCCCCATCGTTACGCCTTGGCCGCAACCACCGGGCCCCGGTTATCCTCCTAGGACTTACGGGGGCGTACGGCTGGACCGCCTGTGCCCCGACGACCCGAAAGTCGATGGGGCTGGAGAATGATCGAGGCAGTCGGCCTGACGAAGCGCTACGGCGCCAAGACGGCCGTGTACAACCTTTCCTTCCAGGTGCGGCCGGGCGCCGTGACCGGCTTCCTCGGCCCCAACGGCGCCGGCAAGTCCACCACGATGCGCATGATCCTGGGCCTGGACCGTCCGACATCGGGTCAGGTGACGATCGAGGGCCGCCCCTTCCGGCGGCTGCCGAACGCGCCCCGGCAGGTCGGCGCCCTGCTCGACGCGAAGGCCGTGCACGGCGGCCGCAGCGCCCGCAACCATCTGCTGTCGCTGGCACAGCTCTCCGGCATCCCGGCGCGCCGGGTGGACGAGGTGCTCGGTGTCGTCGGCCTGCACGAGGTCGCCAAGAAGCGGTCCAAGGGCTTCTCGCTCGGGATGGGGCAGCGGCTCGGCATCGCCGCCGCGCTGCTGGGCGACCCGCGGGTGCTGCTCTTCGACGAGCCGGTCAACGGTCTCGACCCCGAGGGCATCCTCTGGGTGCGCAACCTGATGAAGCAGCTGGCCTCCGAGGGCCGGACGGTCTTCGTCTCCTCGCACCTGATGAGCGAGATGGCGCTGACCGCCGACCACCTGATCGTGATCGGCCGCGGTCAGCTCATGGCCGACATGAGCGTGAAGGACTTCATCTCGCACAACTCGGCGGACTTCGCCCGGGTCCGCACGCCGCAGACCGAGCCGCAGCAGCGCGAGAAGCTGGTCTCCGCGCTGGCGGAGGCGGGCGGCCAGGTGCTGTCCGAGCCCGACGGCGCGCTGCGGGTGACCGGGCTGCCGCTTCCCCGCATCAGCGACGTGGCGCACGAGGCGGGCGTCCGGCTGTGGGAGCTGTCGCCGCACCAGGCGTCCCTGGAGGAGGCGTACATGCGGATGACGCAGGGCGCGGTGGACTACCGCTCCACCACGGACGAGAAGTCGGGTCTGATGCAGCAGCCGCCGATGGGGCACGTCCCGCCGCAGCCGCACATCCCCGACGTGCCGCAGCAGGGCTTCTACGCCCCGCCGCAGCCGCACATCCCCGACGTGCCGCAGCAGGGCTTCTACGCCCCGCCGCCGCCCCAGCCCGGCCAGAACCCGTACGCGGCGCCCGCAGCGCCCTCCGCTCCGGATGCCCCCGCCGCTCCCCCGGCCGCCGCCCCCGCCGACCTGACCAAGCCCGAGGACGCGCGATGAGCACCCCGTACCAGCAGCCCGGTTCATACGCCTCGCCGATCCCGGTGCGGGGGGCCCACTTCGGTGACGCGCTCGCCTCCGAGTGGACGAAGATCCGCTCCGTGCGCTCCACGATCTGGACGCTGAGCGTGATGATCGTGCTCGTGCTGGGCATCGGCCTCGCCGTCGCCGCCCTCGTCTCCGCCGCCGGGGAATCGGCCGAACTGGGCGACGAGTCCGTGCTCGGGATGGGCTTCTTCGGCATCCTCCCCGGGTCCATCTGCGTGATGACCCTGGGCGTGCTCACCATCTCGTCCGAGTACGGCACCGGCATGATCCGTACGACGCTGACGGCATGCCCGAGCCGGGGCCGGGTGCTGGCCGCCAAGGCCGCCGTGTTCTTCCTGCTTGTCTTCTTCATCACGACCCTGACGGCCGGCGTGGTGGCCGTCATGCAGAACGCGATGGTCGAGGCCGGGGAGCCGACGGGCGACGAGTGGCTGCGCGCCACGGTCGGTGTGGGGATCTACGTCGCCTCGCTCGGGCTGCTGGCCCTCGGGGTCGGCGCGATGATCAGGCACTCGGCCGGGTCGATCACGATCATGCTCGGCCTGATGCTGATGCCCATGGTGGCCGGGGTCTTCATGCTCGGATTCGACTCCATGTCCGGCGTGCGCGACTTCCTCTTCACCTACTCGATCCCGAGCCAGCTCATCGGCATCTACGGCGAGGCGACGGGTGGGGGCTCCGGCCCGCTCGGCTGGACATCCGTGTGGATCATGCTCGGCCTCTCGCTCGCGGCCCTCGGCGGGGCCTACGCGACCATGAGCAGCCGCGACGTGTGAGTCCGGCGCGGTTCAGTACCGCGGCGCGTTCCTGGACCGCTGCACCTTCGTGGTGCGGCGGTCCTTCGCGTTCCAGCACGCCTTGTGCCAGTGGCGCCGGTCGTCGACCCCGCCGTGGTCGGGCCAGGCCACCACGTGCGGCATGCCGGAGGGGATCTCCTGGTCGCATCCCGGGCACCGGTACCTCTTGCCGGTGGCATTTGCCCCAGCGACATGGCGCACCGACCAGTCCTCGCCCTGCCAGGACTCGCTGCTCCCGAAGCCGCCGTACCGGCCGGCTGCATCACCTGCTCGCTGAGTCGGCTTCTCGCCGCCTCGGGGGCGGTTGCGACGCGGGGACACGGGGCACCTCACGGGGCAGGACCGGACAGTTGCCCGTCAAGCGTACGGTCCCGGAGACCGGCGCCCGCCCCACGATGAGGACGGTCGCTCGCCGCACCGGCAGCGGTTACCGGAAAATCGCAAGAACTTCGCGCGCGGCCGTGCCTTTGGCACGTGTCAGGCGTTGTTGCCTGTGGGGGAGTGACGCGTCGGCCGCAAGGAGGCAGAAGGCGATGCGCGTTGGAACGTTCGTACTGGCGGCACAGTTCCCGGGCCAGGGGCAGGGGGAGGCACTGCACCGGGCGGTACGTACCGCCGAGGTGGCGGAGGAAGCGGGCCTGGACGCCGTGTGGCTGGCCGAGCACCACTTCGTACCCTACGGGGTGTGCCCGTCCGCGGTGACCCTCGCCGCGCTGCTGCTCGGCCGCACCCGCCGGATCCAGGTGGGCACCGCGGTGAGCGTGCTGCCGACCGCGCACCCCGTGGCGCTCGGCGAGCAGGCCGCGCTGCTCCACCTCACCTCCGGCGGACGGTTCGTGCTCGGGGTGGGGCGCGGCGGCCCCTGGGTCGATCTGGAGGTCTTCGGCACCGGGCCGGCGGCCTACGACAAGGGCTTCCCGGAATCCCTGGACCTGCTGCTGCGCTGGCTGCGCGAGCCGCGGGTGGGCGCCGACGGCGAACGGTTCGCCTTCCGGGAGGTCGCGGTCGTCCCGCGGCCCGACGAGCTGATCGACGGGCGGCCGGGCGGCCCGGAGGTCGTCGTCGCGTGCACGTCCCCGAAGAGCGTCGGGCTGGCGGCGGAGCGGGGGCTGCCGATGCTCCTCGGCATGCACTGCGGCGATGAGGAGAAGGCGGACATGACCGCCTTGTGGCGCAGGCAGGCACGCGCCGCGGGCCACTCGCCCGACCGGATCCGGGCGGCGGGCCATGTGTCGGCGGGTGTCGTCCAGATCGCCGACCGCACCGACGAGGCCACCGAGACCCTCGTCAAGGCGATGCCGGGGTGGCTGAAACAGGGGCTGGAGGCGCATGTGACCGTCGACGGCCGGCACCGAGCGATGCGCGACCCCGTCGCGTACACGGAGCTGCTCTGCTCGCTGCATCCGGTGGGGCCGCCGCGGCTGGCCGCCGACCGCCTCGCGGCGACCGCGGAGCGCACCGGCATCACCCGCTTCGCGCTGCTCGCCGAGGGCTCGGGCGACCTCGCCGCCACCGAGGAGAACGTACGGCGGCTGGGCTCGGAGGTACTGCCACTGCTCGGCTGAATCCGTCGCCGTCATGTCGAAGCTCAAGTGCCGCCGCTCCGACACCGGTCGACGGTCCCGCGGTGCGGAGCGGCAGCAGAAGACTTCAGCAGTCGCGGAGTTCGGGCGACTGGTTGAGCAACTGTCCCCGGATCGAGGTGAAGCGGGCGAGCCGCTCGTCGACCGAGGAGTCCAGCGGGAACACCGCGACGCGGTGGCAGTTCTGGAATGCCAGACGCACTCCGAAGTGCCGCTGAAGCGCTCCGCGAATGGCGTCACTCGCGAGTGCGCGCAGCAGCTGACCACGTGCCTGCTCGTCCGGCGGAGGCGTCTGGTTGTCGGCGAACTCGCCGCCGTCCACCTTCAGCTGAGCCACCAGAGAACTGATCATCTCCCATGCGTAGGGCAGGGAGGTCCGGACGCAGTCGACGAAAGCTGCTTCGTCGACCTCGCCTCGCTCGGCCTGTTCCAACAGCGCCGGTGAGACGTCGAGCGACATGGGTTCTCCTCTCGCGGCCCCGAGAAACGGGGCCTTACGGGCAGGGAGGGAGGAAGCAGACCGAACGGCGGCATACCAATGCAGTACGGCGACGCAGAGTGCACGGCCGACAACCTCCCGTCTTCCACGGTAAGTGCGCCGACTTGAGCGCACCAGGAGATTGGGAGCACAACCGGCCAAATAACGAGGGGCGCTTACGGGGCGAATCGCGCGGTGCGGCGTGAGTCGAGTAGCGTTGCGGACCATGCGTCTCGTCATCGCCCGCTGCTCCGTGGACTACGCCGGCCGGCTCACCGCCCACCTGCCCTCCGCCCCTCGTTTGATCCTGGTCAAGGCGGACGGCAGTGTCTCCATCCACGCCGACGACAGGGCATACAAACCGCTGAACTGGATGTCCCCTCCCTGCACGGTGAAGGAGGGCGACGACGGCGTCTGGACCGTGGTGAACAAAGCGGGCGAGAAACTGATCATCACGATGGAAGAAATCCTCCACGACTCGTCGCACGAACTCGGCGTTGACCCCGGCCTCATCAAGGACGGCGTGGAAGCACACCTCCAGGAGCTGCTCGCCGACCGCATCGAGACACTTGGCGAGGGATACAGCCTCATCCGCCGCGAGTACCCGACGGCCATCGGCCCGGTCGACATCCTCTGCCGGGACTCGGACGGCGCGACGGTGGCGGTCGAGATCAAGCGGCGCGGCGAGATCGACGGCGTCGAGCAGCTCACCCGCTACCTCGACCTCCTCAACCGCGACCCGCACCTGGCACCGGTGAAGGGCGTCTTCGCGGCCCAGGAGATCAAACCCCAGGCTCGCGTCCTGGCCACCGACCGCGGCATCGGCTGCGTGGTGCTCGACTACGACGCCCTGCGCGGCATCGAGGACGACAAGCTCCGCCTGTTCTGACCCACCACCGGCCCGGGGCCCGCTGCCCCGGCGGGGTCCTCTGCCCCCGGCCCGGCCCCCGCGCGTGGTGCGGCACGCGACCGGCGCCACGGGGGCGTGAGCCTCGCGACCGTGGCCGCGCCCACGGCACCGCCGGACGCAGGACTGGCCGCGACGCGGACAGGTCCATGGCGCCGACGCCGGCGTCGATTAACCCGCCGGCGACCGTGCCGCGCGCCGGCAGACGCGTCTCACAGCGCCGACGCACCTCGGCGACGCGTGTCCGACGTCAGCGCGCGGGAAGCATCAGCGCGGGTGGAGCGAGTCGCGGCCCCAGGCCCGTCGACTTCGGAGAAGGGGCGGGGCGGGGGACCAACCCCGCCCTTGGCCTCTCGTTCGGAGCTTGCCGGGCTCGCGCGCCCTGGCGCCCCACCTCGCTGCGTTGCCGTCGGTCGCCGGGACTCCGCCATGTCTCCCTCCTCCGCTTCGCGACGCACGGCACCGGACCGCACTCCCTGATCCGGCCTCTGCCACGAACCATCGTTGCTCCGGCAGCCCGGGGCCACCTGCGGTGGTCGGACCCCGGGGGAAGTCGGCGGCACGCGGAGAGAACTACCGAAAGATCTTTGACCGGGGTCACTGGCCGGTCGGTGCGCGTCAGATGATGGGCGGGGACTCGGAGCCCGAGGGGGCTCCGCTCAGGGACGTCCCGGTGGAGACAGACGGACTCGCGGCCGAGGTCTCGCCCGCAGGCTCGCTTGAGGTCGGGGTCGGCGAGGTCGAAGTATCGGGCGTCGGCTCCTCGGGCTGCGACTCGGAGACCGAGGGGCTCGGCGACGTCCTGGTCGGCGTCGGCTTCGGGCCCGGCTTCGACGGCGAGTCCGCCGGAGTCTCCGGCCGCGACGAGGTCGGGGACGGGCTCCGGCCCGGTGCCGGAGCGCGGTCCGTCGAGGCCGGCGGCGTGGCCGGGGTCGCGGAGTCCGTCGGCTTCTTCGCGTCGTCCTGGTCCTCGGACGGGTCGTCGGACGGATCCGCCGTCGGTTCGTCGGCGATCCAGTCGTCGTCGACGTCGTCCTCGTTCACGTTCTGCCCGTTGCGTACGCTGCCGCCGGGCGGCTCCTCCTGGTCGGAGGTCATGCCGAGTGTGACCACCGTGCCGAGGACCGCCGCGAGCAGTGTCCCCGCGCCCGCCGCGACGAGGTTGCGGCGGGCGCCCCCGAGGAGCGCGGCCACGCGCCGCCGGTCCGCCGGGCGGTCGGCGGGGCCGTCCGACGGAGCCGACAGGGTCACGGCGGCCGTGTCCTCGGCCGCTTCCGTCCGCGGCAGCCGCTGCGTCAGCGGCAGCCCCGGTACTCCCCTCGGAGGAGACACGGGCCCCGCGTCGCCCAGCGCGACGGGCGGCGCGGGCGTCAGCCCGGACTCGCGGTCGGCGACGAGCGCGAGGGCCCGGCGCCCCGCCACGGTGCCACTCTTGTCGGCGAGCGCGCCCCGCATGCCGATGGACGTCTCGAGCTCCGCACGGGCCCGGTCCAGGTTGCCGGTGCAGAGCGCGAGGATGCCCAACTCGTGGTGGAAGTACGCCTCTTCCGCGACTTCTCCGGCGATCCGGGCGGCTTCGGAGCCGACGCGCAGAGCGCGCTCCCAGCCCGTCCAGTGCCGTCCGGCCGCGAAGGCGGGCGCGGCGTTGCGGGCGAGGAGCACCGCCGTGCTGGGGTGGCCCGACTCGCGGCCCGGCACCAGCGCGCTCAGCGCGGCCAGGACGGCGTCGGCCTCGGACACGGCCCGCTCGGACGTGACGGAGGGGTGCCCGGCCCACCAGGCGTAGTGCTGGGCGGCGGTGTGTGCGTGGCCGACCGCGTCCTCGTCGTAGCCCTTCTCCCGGAGCTGGGCCATCACGCCCGCCGCCAGCCGGTAGCGCGGGCCGGCCGGGGAGAGGAGTCCGCAGTTCATCAGTTCGCCCAGTGCGGCATCCGCGTGGGTGTCGCCGACGAGCGCCGGAAGGTGCGCCTGGTGCGGGACCTCGCCGCCGAGGGCGACCGCGATCCGCAGGGTCCGCCGGGCGGAGTCGCTGAGCCGGGACGCGAGCAGCGGGGCTGGAGCGGCCCCTTCACCGAGCGTCGGCAGGGGTACGTCCTTGCCGCCGGCCGCCGCGAACGGCGCGAACTCCTCGAACGCCTCCGGGTCGGCCCGCAGCTCGTCGCACTGGCGCAGCAGCGCGGCGGCCTGGATGAACCGCAGGGGCAGTCCTTCCGACTCGAACCAGAGGTCGCCCGCCCAGTTGGACTCCTCCTCCGTCAGCGGCCGGTCCACGGTCTGCCGCAGCAGGTCGAGCGCGGCGGAGCGGCCGAGGCCGCTGAGGAAGACCTCCTCGAGGTGGGAGTCGGCGGTGGGGGCGGGAACGTCGGGGGTGGCGGCCACGAGGAAGGCGCATTCCGGAGCGGCGACGAGCAGTTCGTCGAGGCCCGCGCCGCCGAACTCGAGGTCGTCGAGGACGACGACGGCTCCGATGTCGCGTACGAAACCGCCGAGCGCGTTCCGGTCGGGGCGGTGCCCGGGCGCGTCGTAGACCGCCGTGAACAGCTCCTGGAGCAGCTCGGCGGGGGTGCGGTGGCAGCCGTTGAGGCGTACGACTCCGTCGGGCGCGAAGTCGCCGCACTCCGCCGCCACGGCGTCGAGCAGGGCGGTGCGGCCGGAGCCGGCCGGGCCGGTGAGCCGGACCGAGCGACCGCGGCCGAGAAGCCGTACGAGGCGCTCCCGCTCCTCGTCGCGTTCCAGCAGCGGCGGCCTGGGCGCGGCCGGGCCCGGAGGTACCGGCGGCTGCGCGGCGCGGAGGAGCTCGGCGCGGTCGACCGCGCTGCGGCGGGTGGGGCGGCCGGGCTGCTCGCCGGGCGGGCAGGGTTCGATCTCGCTGCCGTCGACGGGGTTGACGGTGAGCAGGAAGTCGCCGGTGACGAGTTGGACGGTACGCCGGGGCGCGGGCGCGGACTGCGCGGGCGTGATGGCGTCGCGCGGCGGCCGTGCCGGTCCGGTGCCCTCGCCGAAGCTGTCGTTGTCCATCGTCAAAAGCTCCCAGATAAGGTTCGCTCGGCCTGCCGCAGCCAAGATGAATGCGCTCTCGGTGCCGAAGCCGCGTGCGGTGCCTTCCCGGCCTTCCTGCACGCGCGCCGCCTCGGTCCGGAGCGCACCTCGGAGGACTTTCGACGAGTCGTCGAAAGGGCAGGCGATCGAACCCTAGACGTTCGCCACTCATCGCGAAACCTTCGGGGTGCCGCTTGGTCCCCGACGTCACGGTCTCAGGAGGATTGCGCCGCTCGCCCGGTTGGTTCCGCCGTCACACCTGACGGGCCGATTCATCCGCCGCGGCCACGGCCCGCACCGCGTCATCGGCCGTACGTTTCACCAGCCGCACGCTCCCCACACCGGCGGCGGACTCCACCAGCCGCACGCTCCCCTGCCGGCCGCACGCCCACGCGGCCATAGGCACCGCCTGCTGTAGCGGGACCGCCTGCCGTACGGCACCGCCCGCCGTAGCCGCGCCGCCCGCTCGGGACCGGGCGGCGGCGTCACACCCGCGGAAGCGATTCCGCCGCGAGGCCGCCCTCGATCGCGAGGATGCGGTGCAGCCGGGTGGCCACGAGAAGCCGCTGCATCTGCGGCGGCACACCGCGCAGCACCAGTCGGCGGCCGCATCGGCCGGCCCGCCGATGCGCACCCATGATGACCCCGAGCCCTGTGGCGTCCCAGGAGTCGAGATGGGTCAGGTCGAGCACCAGGTCGCCGGCTCCGTCGTCGACGGCCGAGTGCAGGACCGTACGGGCGTCCGCCGCGCTGCGGACGTCGAGGCGGCCCCCGACGACCAGCTCGACATGGTCGCCCCTGATGTGCATATGCGCTCCCCGAGTGTGCTTCCAGTGCCCCGTGTCGGCCCGTGCCGGCCGGTATCTGCTGTGCGGCCGGCCGTTCTTCTTCTGTTCTTCTCCGTCTTGCAACAACTGACTGCCGCACAGGCGGAGGAGTTGCTACTTGTAAGCGAACCGATACCGAATTCACCCCGGCGGGTGATAACGAACCGGTCGATAACGCCGGAGTCGGCGTCAGTGCTTGTAGAAGCCCTGCCCGCTCTTGCGCCCGATGTCACCGGCGTCCACCATCCGGCGCATCAGCTCCGGCGGCGCGAACTTCTCGTCCTGGGACTCGGTGTAGATGTTGCTCGTGGCGTGCAGCAGGATGTCGACGCCCGTCAGGTCGGCGGTGGCGAGCGGTCCCATGGCGTGCCCGAAGCCGAGCTTGCAGGCGATGTCGATGTCCTCGGCGGTCGCGACGCCCGATTCGTACAGCTTCGCGGCCTCGACGACGAGCGCCGAGATGAGGCGGGTGGTGACGAAACCCGCGACGTCGCGGTTGACGACGATGCAGGTCTTGCCGACCGACTCGGCGAACTCCCGCGTGGTGGCCAGGGTTTCGTCGCTCGTCTTGTAGCCCCGCACCAGCTCGCACAGCTGCATCATCGGGACGGGCGAGAAGAAGTGTGCGCCGACGACACGCTCGGGACGCTCCGTCACGGCCGCGATCTTGGTGATCGGGATGGCGGAGGTGTTGGAGGCGAGGACGGCGTCGTCCCGTACGAGCTTGTCGAGGGCACGGAAGATCTCGTGCTTGACCTCGAGCTTCTCGAAGACCGCCTCGACGACGATGTCGGCGTCGGCGACGGCGTCAAGGTCGGTCGTGGTGGTGATGCGCGCCAACGCCGCCTCGGCGTCGGCGGCTTCGAGCTTCCCCTTGGAGACGAACTTGTCGTAGGACGCCTTGATGCCGTCCTTGCCGCGGGTCAGAGCCTCGTCGGTCACATCACGCAGTACGACGTCCCAGCCCGCCTGGGCTGAGACCTGCGCGATTCCGGAACCCATGAGTCCGGCACCGATGACGGCGAGCTTCCTGGCCACTGCGGCACTCCTTAACGGCCTCAAGGGCCTTAACGACTGTTTACATGTGCGCTCTCTGCCGGAGATTAGCGTCCGTGAGGCACCCGTGTGACCGCTAAGAGATGCGCGTCACGTCCCACATGGCGGACATCACACCGGGACGGGCCGCGAAGGGGCCCGGACGGGCGGTACGGGGCGGTCGGCACGGGCGGGGCAGGCCCCCGGGCGGTCGGGCGCGCGGCGCAGCCGTGACGGCCGGCACACGTGCCTTCCGCCGGGCCGGAGCGTAACTAGGCTGATGGCATGGTCAATCTGACGCGCATCTACACCCGTACCGGCGACCAGGGCACCACCGCCCTCGGCGACATGAGCCGCACCGCCAAGACCGATCTGCGGATCTCCGCGTACGCCGACGCCAACGAGGCCAACGCGGCCATCGGCACGGCCGTCGCGCTGGGGCACCTGGACGAGGAGGTCGTGAAGGTCCTCGTCCGCGTGCAGAACGACCTGTTCGACGTGGGCGCGGACCTCTCCACACCGGTCGTGGAGAACCCGGAGTACCCGCCGCTGCGCGTCGAGCAGTACTACGTCGACAAGCTGGAGGCCGACTGCGACCGCTTCCTGGAGCAGCTGGAGAAGCTGCGCAGCTTCATTCTTCCGGGCGGCACGCCGGGCGCCGCGCTGCTGCATCAGGCGTGCACCGTCGTACGGCGGGCGGAGCGCTCGACCTGGGCGGCCATGGAAGTGCACGGCGAGACGATGAACGCGCTGACGGCTACGTACCTCAACCGCCTCTCCGACCTCCTGTTCATCCTGGCCAGGGTGGCGAACAAGGAGGTCGGGGACGTGCTGTGGGTGCCCGGCGGGGAGCGCTAACGCTCGACGCGGGCCGGTTCGCGTTCGGCGGCGGGGGCCGCCGGGGACTTCTTCGGCCAGATCGCGTAGCTGAGCGCGATCAGACCGTGGATGCCGGCCACGCGCCAGGCGCCGTACATCCAGGTCCGCAGCGATTGGCTCTGCCCCGCGTCGCCCACGTACCAGATCGCGATCTGCAGCAGAGCCGTCGCGACGGCCGCGGCCACCAGCGTGCCGAGCCAGATGCCGCCCTCGTGCCGCGCGCGGGCCATGCCGTGGCGCGGCGGCTTCTGCGGGGGCGGGCCGCCTGCGAGACGGTGGGCGGCGTGGCGGTCGAGCCATGTGACGGTCCGGTGGCCGTGGCCGACCGTGTAGCCGATGTACAGCGCGGCCAGGCCGTGCTTCCAGCTCGGGTCCGCGCCGTTCCTGAGGTCGATCGCCGTGACCACCAGCAGCAGGACCTCCAGCAGCGGTTCGCACAGCAGCAGCGCGGCACCGGTGCGGGGCATCTTCAGCAGGTACCGGACGGCGAGACCCGCGGCCAGCAGCACCCAGAAACCGATCTCGCAGATCACGATCAGCGTGACGATCACGACGGCTCTCCCTTCGTACGTTTCCAGCCTCCCGGGCGGCGCGGGCGGTTTCGTCGTCGCCGGTGACGAAAGCCGTCTGCATCGTTGGATGTACTGGGGGCTCACCCCGTGCGCCGAGGCGTCCGGGCGCCGGTGCCGTGTTTGATGGACGGGTGACGTTCCCCCGCCCCCACCGTGACGACTGGCTCGCCGCCGCCGCCGGTCTGCTGGGCGGCCTGCTGCTGTACCGCCTGGGGCTGCACAGCCAGGGAGACTCCCGGACGCCGCTGCCGACCTGGGTGACGCTGGTGCCGCTCATGGTGACGGCGTTCCTGGAGCTGCTGCGCCGGACCATGCCGCGCACGGCGCTGCTCGTCGGCACGGCGGCAGTCGTGGCCGACCAGTTCACCAGCGGCAGCATCGCGACGGTCCTGATGTTCGCGGATCTCGTGTACGCGGCCGTCGTCTACGGCAGCCCGGCTTCCGCCCGGCGCATCCCGGTGGTCACCGCGATGGTCACCATCGCCATGACCATCGGCTTTCTGGCCTGGTTCCGGGACGCGGCCGCGCTGCTGGTAGGAGTGGTCACCGGTCTGGTCTCGTTCTTTCCCGCCGCCACCGGTGCCATCGTGCGCAACCACCGCGAGGCGGCGATCGCGGCGCGGCTGCGGGCCGAGCAGACCGCGCTGCTCGCGGAGACGGACCGCACGCAGGCGATCGCGGCAGAGCGCGCCCGGATGGCGCGGGAACTGCACGACCTGGTCGCGGGCCATCTCTCCGCGATCGCGATCCACTCGACGGCGGCGCTGTCGCTGGACGACGAGGCGACGACCAGGCAGGCGCTGACCGTGATCCGTGAGAACAGTGTCGAGGGGCTGGCCGAGATGCGGCGGCTGATCGGGCTGCTGCGCGACAGCAGTGGTGACGTGGAGCCTGCGGCCGCGCCCACCCTGGCCGGTCTGGACGCGCTGGTGGAGCAGGCGAGGACGAACGGCAGGCAGAGCGGGCTGGCCTTCGTGCTGCACGACGGCCGGGAGAACGGCGGCCGGCTGCCGGCGCCCGTGGAGCTCGCCGCCTATCGCATCGTCCAGGAGTCGCTGACCAACGCCATCAAGCACGCGGAGTCCGGCGAGGTGCGCGTCGAGGTCTCCGGGTCGCCGCGCGGTGCGCTGCGGGTGACGGTGACCAGCCCGTTCGGGCGGCGCCCTGGGCCGCGGGCGCCGGGGTCGGGGGCCGGGCTGGTGGGCATGGAGGAACGGGTGGCACTGCTGGACGGAACGTTCGAGGCGGGCCCCGCCCCGGGCTCCGGGGGCGGGCCCGAGAAGATCTGGTGCGTACGGGCGGTACTGCCCGTGGTGAACGACAAGGAGCCCTCTGCATGACGGCGGAAGCGGATGACGCACAGGACACGCCCCCGATCCGGGTGCTGGTCGCGGAGGACCAGAGCGCGGTACGGGCGGGATTGGTCCTGATCCTTCGCAGCGCGCCGGACATCGAGGTGGCCGGGGAGGCCGCGGACGGCGAGGAGGCGGTGCGACTGGCCCGCGAACTGCGCCCGGACGTGGTGCTGATGGATGTGCAGATGCCCCGGCTGGACGGGGTGTCGGCGACCCGCCAAGTGGTGGCGGAGGGGTTGGCCGACGTGCTGGTGCTGACCACCTTCGATCTGGACGAGTACGTCTTCGGGGCGCTGCGCGCGGGGGCGGCGGGCTTTCTGCTGAAGAACACCGACGCGGGCGACCTGTTGCGGGCGGTGCGGACCGTGGCGGGTGGCGAGGGGCTGATCGCTCCGGCGGTGACCCGGCGGCTGATCGAGGAGTTCGCGGCGCCCCGGCCCGTACGGTCGGCGAACGCTGCGGACCCGGCGGTCCTGGAGGCGCTGACACGGCGGGAGCGCGAGGTGCTGTCGTGCCTCGGCCAGGGGCTGTCGAACGCGGAGATCGCGGGGCGGCTGTCGATGGCGGAGGCCACGGTGAAGACCCATGTCAGCAGGCTGCTGGGGAAGCTGGAGCTGCGCAGCAGGGTGCAAGCGGCCGTGCTCGCTCAGGAGTTGGGGGTCTGACACCGCCTCGGACGCGCTTCGGGCACCGCCTCGGGCACGCCTCGGACGCGCTTCGGGCAACAGGGGTGACACCTTTGGTCTGGACCTATTGACGATTGGTCCAGACCATCCTAATCTCCACCGAGCACGCTGCGACGAGCCACGCCGCGTGCGCCAGTGCACGGACCACCCCTGACATGTCCGCACTCCACTCGAGGAGCATCCTTGAGCACTCAAGCGCCACAAACCCCCCGCACCAGACCGAGATTCACAGCCAGGGCAACCGCCGGCCTGACCGCGTTGTTCCTCCCCCTGGCCGCGATGGTGGGCCTCGCCTCCCCGGCGGAAGCCGCCACCTCGGCGACCGCCACCTACGTCAAGTCCTCCGACTGGGGCACCGGTTTCGAGGGCAAGTGGACGGTGAAGAACACCGGCACCACGACGATCAACTCCTGGACCGTCGAGTGGGACTTCCCCTCTGGCACCAAGGTCACCTCCGCCTGGGACGCCACCGTCACCAACTCGGGCAACCACTGGACCGCCAAGAACACCGGCTGGAACGGCACGCTCTCCCCCGGCGCCTCCGTCTCCTTCGGATTCAACGGCAGCGGCTCCGGCTCGCCGTCCGCCTGCAAGCTCAACGGCGCCTCCTGCGACGGCGGCAGCGTCCCCGGTGACAACCCGCCCTCCGCCCCCGGCACCCCCACCGCCTCCGACGTCACCGACACCTCGGTGAAGCTGAGCTGGGGCCCGGCCACCGACGACAACGGCGTCAAGAACTACGACGTCCTGCGCGACGGCGCCAAGGTCGCCACGGTCACCGGCACCACGTACACGAACACCGGCCTGACGGCCGGCACCGACTACTCGTACACGGTCCAGGCCCGCGACACCGCGGACCAGACCGGACCGGTCAGCGGGTCCGTCGCGGTCCGCACCACCGGCGGCGGCGGCCCGGGGCCCGGCCCCGGTGACAAGGTCAAGCTCGGCTACTTCACCAACTGGGGCGTCTACGGGCGCAACTACCACGTGAAGAACCTGGTGACCTCCGGGTCGGCCGAGAAGATCACGCACATCAACTACGCCTTCGGCAACGTCAGCGGCGGCAAGTGCACCATCGGTGACGCCTACGCCGACTACGACAAGGCGTACACCGCCGACCAGTCCGTCGACGGCAGGGCCGACACCTGGGACCAGCCGCTGCGCGGCAACTTCAACCAGCTCCGCAAGCTCAAGGCCCAGTACCCGCACATCAAGGTGCTGTGGTCGTTCGGCGGCTGGACCTGGTCCGGCGGCTTCGGCCAGGCCGTGCAGAACCCGGCAGCCTTCGCCCAGTCCTGCTACGACCTGGTCGAGGACCCGCGCTGGGCCGATGTCTTCGACGGCATCGACCTGGACTGGGAGTACCCGAACGCCTGCGGTCTGAGCTGCGACACGTCCGGCCCCGCGGCCTTCAAGAACATGATGCAGGCCATGCGCGCCAAGTTCGGTGCGAACAACCTGGTCACCGCGGCCGTCACGGCCGACGCCTCGTCCGGCGGCAAGATCGACGCGGCCGACTACGGCGGCGCTGCACAGTACATCGACTGGTACAACGTGATGACGTACGACTTCTTCGGCGCCTGGGCCAAGAACGGTCCGACGGCCCCGCACTCCCCGCTCACCTCGTACCCGGGCATCCCGCAGGCCGGCTTCAACTCGGCCGAGGCGATAGCCAAGTTCAAGGCCAAGGGCGTGCCGGCCGCGAAACTGCTGCTCGGTATCGGCTTCTACGGACGCGGCTGGACCGGTGTGACCCAGTCCGCTCCGGGCGGCACGGCGACCGGGCCGGCCCAGGGCACGTACGAGTCGGGCATCGAGGACTACAAGGTCCTCAAGAACAGCTGCCCGGCCACCGGCACCGTCGCGGGCACGGCGTACGCGCACTGCGGCACCAACTGGTGGAGCTACGACACCCCGGCGACCGTCACCTCCAAGATGAACTGGGCGAACAACCAGGGACTCGGAGGCGCGTTCTTCTGGGAGTTCAGCGGTGACACGGCGGGCGGCGAGCTGGTCGGCGCGATCAACAGCGGCCTCGGATAAGCCGGCGCCCCACTGAACGGCGAAGCCCGGGAGAGTCACCTCTCCCGGGCTTCGCCGTGCACGCTCATACGGCCCGGCGCAACGTCACGCGGTACGTTGCGGCGCCGTGGGCGGGGCGACGCCACCGGTCGGTCCTTCGCGGAGCCGAAGGCCGGGACGATGCGCTCCGTCCCGGGACGGCCCGCAGACCCGGCGATGCCACCCGGACCGGTGGGCGATGACACCCAACCCGGGACGGCCCGCAGACCAAGCAGTGCCACCCGTCCCGGGACGGCCCGCAGACCCGGCGATGCCACCCGATCCGGTGCCGCGACGTCACGCCACGTTGACCCGCTGGCCGGGCGGCGCCGCCTCCAGCCAGGCGAGGAATCCGGTCAGTGCGTCCTCGCTCATCGCCAGCTCCAGGCGCGTCCCGCGGTGCAGGCAGGCGAGGACGACCGCGTCGGAGAGCAGCGCCAGCTCCTCCTCGCCCTCGGGCGTGCGGCGCGCCAGCACCTCGATCGCGGAGCGCTCCAGGACCCGCCGGGGCCGGGGAGCGTACGAGAAGATCCGGAACCACTCGACCCGGTCCCCGTTGTAGCGCGCGACGCCGTACACCCAGCCCTTGCCCGAGGCGTCCTGCCCGTCCCGGATGTTCCAGCGGAGGCTGCAGTCGAAGGTGCCGCCGGACCGTTGGATCAGTCTCCTGCGCAGTCCGAAGACGAACAGACCGACCACCACCAGGGCGACAACGCAACCGCTCACAAGCAGAGCGAGGAACATCTCCACCGACCTCCTCGCATCGCCTAGTAACCGAATATCACGTGCACCCGCATCGCCTCAGCCGCGGCACGGCCCGGAGGAGATCCGGGCCGGCCGCGGCTGAGGGACAAACCTATCCGCGGAGTCGGCGCGACTAGCGCACCGCCACCGCACGCAGACGGACGTCGGCACGCCGCTCGGCGGCGGCGTCCGTGTCCGACTTGGCGCGCTCCAGCGCACGCTCGGCGCGCTGGACATCGATCTCGTCCGCCAGCTCGGCGATCTCCGCCAGCAGCGACAGCTTGTTGTCCGCGAAGGAGAGGAATCCGCCGTGCACCGCGGCGACGACGGTTCCACCCTCACTCGTACGAATGGTCACCGGGCCCGACTCCAGCACACCGAGCAGCGGCTGGTGACCGGGCATGACGCCGATGTCGCCGGACGTGGTGCGCGCGACGACCAGGGTGGCCTCGCCGGACCAGACACTGCGGTCCGCGGCGACCAGCTCGACGTGCAGCTCAGCAGCCAAGGTTGGCTCCTCGGGTCACCACCCGGCGGTCATGCCGGGTGTTGGGTCATAAGTCTAGTAGGGCTCGGGACACCGAAGCGTCCCGGCCCGCCCCCGGCACAGGGCCGGGTTCGGGGGATCGGTCCCCCGGGGGTGCAGCGAGAGGCGTACTGAAGGGGGCGGGACGTGCCCGCCCCCTTCAGCGAGTCAGGAGACTCAGGAGACGCCGAGTTCCTTGGCGTTGGCCTTGAGGTCCTCGATGCCACCGCACATGAAGAACGCCTGCTCGGGGAAGTGGTCGTACTCACCGTCGCAGATCGCGTTGAACGCGGCGATCGACTCGTCGAGCGGCACGTCCGAGCCGTCCACGCCGGTGAACTGCTTGGCGACGTGGGTGTTCTGGGACAGGAAGCGCTCCACGCGACGGGCACGGTGGACGACCAGCTTGTCCTCCTCGCCCAGCTCGTCGATACCGAGAATCGCGATGATGTCCTGGAGGTCCTTGTACTTCTGCAGGATCCCCTTGACGCGCGTGGCGGCGTCGTAGTGCTCCTGCGTGATGTAGCGCGGGTCCAGGATGCGGGACGTGGAGTCCAGCGGGTCCACGGCCGGGTAGATGCCCTTCTCGGAGATCGGACGGGAGAGAACCGTCGTCGCGTCGAGGTGGGCGAAGGTGGTGGCCGGGGCCGGGTCGGTCAGGTCGTCCGCGGGGACGTAGATCGCCTGCATCGAGGTGATCGAGTGACCACGCGTCGAGGTGATGCGCTCCTGCAGCAGACCCATCTCGTCCGCCAGGTTCGGCTGGTAACCCACCGCGGACGGCATACGGCCGAGCAGCGTGGACACCTCGGAGCCGGCCTGGGTGTACCGGAAGATGTTGTCGATGAAGAAGAGCACGTCCTGCTTCTGAACATCGCGGAAGTACTCCGCCATGGTCAGACCGGCCAGGGCGACACGCAGACGGGTGCCCGGGGGCTCGTCCATCTGTCCGAAGACCAGAGCGGTCTTGTCGATGACGCCGGACTCCGACATCTCCTCGATGAGGTCGTTGCCCTCACGGGTACGCTCACCGACGCCCGCGAACACCGACACACCGTCGTGGTTGTTGGCGACGCGGTAGATCATCTCCTGGATCAGCACGGTCTTGCCGACACCGGCACCACCGAACAGACCGATCTTTCCACCCTTGACGTACGGGGTGAGAAGGTCGATGACCTTGACGCCGGTCTCGAACATCTCGGTCTTGGACTCGAGCTGGTCGAAGTTCGGCGCCTTGCGGTGGATGGCCCACCGCTCACCGATGTTCGCGTTCTCCTCGGGAACGTTCAGCACCTCACCGAGGGTGTTGAACACCTTGCCCTTGGTGAAGTCACCGACGGGAACGGTGATGCCGTTGCCCGTGTCGGTCACCGGGGCCTGGCGGACCAGACCGTCGGTGGGCTGCATCGAGATCGCGCGGACCAGGCCGCCACCCAGGTGCTGGGCGACCTCGAGGGTCAGCGTCTTGAGCGCGCCCTCCAGAGCCGGGTCGGCGACCTGGACGGTCAGCGCGTTGTAGATCTCCGGCATCGCGTCGACGGGGAACTCCACGTCGACGACCGGGCCGATGACCCGGGCGACGCGGCCCGTGGCAGCGGCCGTCTCAACTGTCGTCGTCATTACTTGTCACTCCCCGCGGTCGCGTCGGCCAGGGCGCTGGCTCCACCGACGATCTCGCTGATTTCCTGGGTGATTTCGGCCTGGCGGGCCGCGTTGGCAAGCCGGGAGAGGCTCTTGATGAGCTCTCCGGCGTTGTCGGTCGCCGACTTCATCGCGCGGCGGGTGGCGGCGTGCTTGGAGGCAGCCGCCTGGAGCAGCGCGTTGTAGATCCGGCTCTCGACGTAGCGCGGCAGGAGGGCGTCGAGGACGTCCTCGGCCGACGGCTCGAAGTCGAACAACGGAAGGATCTCGTCCTTCGTCGCCGTCTCCTCCTTCGCCTGCTCGAGGCTGAGGGGCAGCAGCCGGTTCTGCACCGGTGTCTGCGTCAGCATCGAGACGAACTCGGTGAAGACGATGTGGAGCTCGTCCACACCACCCTCGGCCGTGTCCTTCTCGATCGCCGCGATCAGCGGGGCCGCGACCATCTTGGCGTCCGCGTACGTCGGGTTGTCGGTGAAGCCCGTCCACGACTCCGTGACCTTGCGCTCACGGAAGCCGTAGTACGACACGCCCTTGCGGCCGACGATGTAGGCGTCGACCTCCTTGCCCTCGCCGTGGAGCCGCTCGGTGAGCTGCTCCGCCGCCTTGAGGGCGTTGGCGGAATAGCCGCCGGCCAGACCGCGGTCGCTCGTGATGAGCAGGATCGCGGCCCGGGTCGGGTTCTCCGCCTCGGTGGTGAGGGCGTGGTTCGTCGTCGACCCCGTCGCCACCGCGGTCACCGCACGGGTGAGTTCGGTCGCGTACGGCGTGGATGCCGCCACCTGGCGCTGCGCCTTGACGATGCGCGAGGCGGCGATCATCTCCATCGCCTTGGTGATCTTCTTGGTCGCGGTGACGGATTTGATGCGACGCTTGTAGACCCGGAGCTGGGCTCCCATGAGTCAGGTCCCTTCCGTCGTCTACTTGGCGGTGCTGACCGGAGCGTCCTCGCCCAGAAGCTTGCCGTCCGAGGTCTCGAACTGCTTCTTGAACGCGGCGATGGCGTCAGCGACGGACTGGAGGGTGTCGTCCGACATCTTGCCGCCCTCGGCGATGCTGGTCAGAAGCTCCTTGCGCTCACGGCGCAGGTGCTCCAGCAGCTCGGCCTCGAAGCGACGGATGTCGACGACCGGGACGTCGTCCATCTTGCCGGTGGTACCGGCCCAGACGGAGACGACCTGCTCCTCGACGGGCATCGGCTGGTACTGGCCCTGCTTCAGCAGCTCGACCATGCGCTTGCCGCGCTCCATCTGAGCCTTGGAGGCAGCGTCCAGGTCGGAACCGAAGGCGGCGAACGCCTCCAGCTCGCGGTACTGGGCGAGGTCCACGCGCAGTCGGCCGGAGACCTGCTTCATGGCCTTGTGCTGGGCGGAACCACCCACTCGGGAGACCGAGATACCGACGTTCAGGGCCGGGCGCTGACCGGCGTTGAACAGGTCGGACTCCAGGAAGCACTGGCCGTCGGTGATGGAGATGACGTTGGTCGGAATGAACGCCGACACGTCGTTCGCCTTGGTCTCGACGATCGGCAGACCCGTCATCGAACCGGCGCCCATGTCGTCGGAGAGCTTGGCGCAGCGCTCCAGCAGACGCGAGTGCAGGTAGAAGACGTCGCCCGGGTACGCCTCGCGGCCCGGCGGGCGGCGCAGCAGCAGGGACACGGCGCGGTAGGCGTCGGCCTGCTTCGAGAGGTCGTCGAAGATGATGAGGACGTGCTTGCCGTCGTACATCCAGTGCTGGCCGATGGCCGAGCCGGTGTACGGGGCGAGGTACTTGAAGCCGGCCGGGTCGGACGCCGGGGCGGCGACGATCGTCGTGTACTCGAGCGCGCCGGCCTCTTCCAGGGCGCCGCGCACGGACGCGATGGTCGAGCCCTTCTGGCCGATGGCGACGTAGATGCAGCGGACCTGCTTCTTCGGGTCGCCGGAGCGCCAGTTGTCACGCTGGTTGATGATCGTGTCGACGGCCAGGGCGGTCTTGCCGGTCTGGCGGTCGCCGATGACCAGCTGCCGCTGGCCGCGGCCGATCGGCACCATGGCGTCGACGGCCTTGTAGCCGGTCTGCATCGGCTCGTGCACGGACTTACGGGCCATGACGCCCGGGGCCTGCAGCTCGAGGGCGCGGCGGCCGTCGGTCGCGATCTCGCCGAGGCCGTCGATCGGGTTGCCGAGCGGGTCGACGACACGGCCGAGGTAGCCCTCGCCGACGCCGACCGAGAGGACCTCACCGGTGCGGGTGACCGGCTGACCCTCCTCAATACCGTTGAACTCGCCGAGGACGATCGCGCCGATCTCGCGCTCCTCGAGGTTGAGGGCGAGACCGAGGGTGCCGTCCTCGAACTTCAGCAGCTCGTTCGCCATGGCCGAGGGAAGACCCTCGACCTTCGCGATGCCGTCGCCGGCCACGCTGACCGTGCCGACCTCCTCGCGCGAGGCCGCGTCCGGCTGGTACGACTGGACAAAGTTCTCCAGCGCGTCCCGGATCTCCTCCGGCCGGATCGTGAGCTCCGCCATCTGGGTTCCCTGCTCTCCTTGTTGGGCCCGAAGTTTCTTTGGGGGTCTGGGGGCCGACCCCCAGGAATCTTCTGCAATCTCTGCACGGCCCAACCGGGCCGCTGGTCTTGCTGTTCTTTTGGTGCGCTGCGCGCGTCAGCCGGCGATCCGGCGGGCCGCCTCGTCGAGACGCTCCGCGACGGTGCCGTTGATGATCTCGTCACCGACCCGCACCGAGATCCCGCCGAGGACCGCGGGGTCCACTTCGAGATTGAGGTGCATGTCACGGCCGTACATCCGCGCCAGACCCGCTCCGAGACGCTGCTTCTGCGCCTCGGTGAGCGGCACCGCCGAGGTGACGACGGCGACCATCCGGTCCCGCCGCGCTGCGGCGAGCTTGGACAGGGAGTCGAGTCCCGACTCCAGGCTACGTCCCCGCGGGTGTGTGACGAGACGGACGATCAGACGCTCGGTGACCGGGTCGGCCTTGCCGCCGAGCAGGCTGCGCAGCAGCTCGCCCTTGGCGGCCGCCGTGGCCGACCGGTTGGTCAGTGCCGACCGCAGCTCGGTGCTGGACGAGAGGATCCGGCCGAAGCGGAACAGCTCGTCCTCGACGTTGTCGAGCGCACCGGTCTTCTGCGCGGCGATGAGGTCTGCGGTGTTCGCGAGCTCCTCGAGCGAGTCGACCAGGTCGCGCGACTGCGACCAACGGGACCGGACCATGCCCTTGAGCAGGTCGGCGGTCTCGCCGCCGACCTGACCGGCGAAGATGCGTCCGGCCAGCTCGGCCTTGGCCTCGGCGGCCTGCGCCGGGTCCGTGAGGACCCGACGCAGGGACACCTCACGGCCGAGCAGCGCGGTGACGGCGGCCAGCTCGCCGGCGAGCTTCGCCGCGTCGACCGAGGTGTTGTCGGTCAGCGCGTCGAGCGACTCGTGCGCGCCGGCCAGCGCCTCGCGGCTGGCTCCGTTCATCGGGTGGCCTCGGCCTTCGAAGCGCCGTCCTCGATCGAGTCGAGGAAGCGGTCGATGGTACGGCTCTGGCGGGCGTGGTCCTCGAGGGACTCGCCGACCAGCTTGCCGGCCAGGTCGGTGGCGAGCTTGCCCACATCCTGACGCAGCGCCGCGGCCGCGGCCTTGCGGTCGGCCTCGATCTGAGCGTGACCGGCAGCGATGATCTCCTCACGCTGCCGCTGGCCTTCCGCCTTCATCTCCTGGATGATCGCGGTGCCCTGCTCGGTGGCCTCTTGGCGGAGGCGCGCCGCCTCGTGGCGGGCCTCGGCGAGCTGAGCCTTGTACTGCTCGAGCACGCTCTCGGCTTCGATCTTGGCCGACTCGGCCTTCTCCATGCCGCCCTCGATGGCCTCGCGGCGCTCTTCCAGGACCGTGTTGATGGTCGGGAGGAGCTTCTTGGCGAAGACGAAGAAGACGATGCCGAACGCGATCAGGCCGATGAGGATCTCGGGCCAGACCGGGAGCAGCGGTGACTGCGGCTCCTCAGCTGCCAGATGCAACATGGTAGACCTTTCGTCTTAAAGGAACTGTCAGGTCGCCCGGCTTACTTCGGGTAGATGAAGGGCGCGACGAAGCCGATCAGGGCCAGGGCCTCGATGACCGCGAAGCCGAGCAGCATGTTCTGACGGATGAGGCCGGCGGCCTCGGGCTGACGGGCGATGGCCTGCACGCCGTTACCGAAGATGATGCCGATGCCGACGCCGGGGCCGATCGCGGCAAGGCCGTAGCCGATGGTGCCGATGTTGCCCGTGACAGCGGCGAGAGTCTCAGACATTGATCTGTGGTTCCTTCTCTTGGTTGGACCGGTGGAGATTGCATCCACCGGACGTCTGATTACCCGGGGAGTGGGTCCGGGGGTCTCAGTGCGCCTCTTCGAGCGCCTGGGACAGGTAGGTGGCGGTCAGCACGGTGAAGACGTACGCCTGCAGCGCCTGGATGAAGAGCTCGAAGACCGTCAGGACCACGGTGAGCGCGAACGAACCGACGGCGTAGAGCGAGCCGAGCACGGTGCCGAGCATGTACCAGGTGGCGATCGTGAAGACCAGGATGAGGATGTGGCCTGCGAACATGTTCGCGAAGAGCCGGACCGCCAGCGTGAAGGGCCTCACGAAGACGTTCGAGATGAACTCGAGCGGCGTCAGGATGATGTAGATCGGCTTGGGCAGACCGCCCGGCACGCACAGGTTGCGGATGCCGCCGACGAATCCGTTGTTGCGGAAGGTCACCGACATGTAGGTGACCCACACCAGCAGCGCCAGGCCGATCGGGTAGGCGATGATCGAGCTGACCGGGAACTGCGCCAGCGGGATCAGCGCCCAGAGGTTCAGCATCCAGACGAAGAAGAAGAGCGACACCAGCAGCGGGACGAAGGGCTCGCCCTTCTTGCCGATCACCTCGCGGGCGATGCCGCGGTGCACGAAGTCGTACAGCGCTTCGGCCACCATCTGCAGCTTGCCGGGCACGACCTTCGGCTTGGAGAAGCCGGCCCAGAAGAACGCCAGAATGGCGATGGTACCGATGATCGCCAGCAGCATCGGCTTGTTGAACTCGACAGGACCGATGCTGAAGATCGGGTCGAAGATGAACGACCACGCGCTCGGGGCTGGGAAACCGCACTCCTGGAACAGGTGGCAGTCAACCTCGAAAGCGAGCGTCTGGGCGTCAGCAGTCACCAGGAGCTCCTTCTGCATGGCGCATGGATACGGCAACCTCGTTGAGTCTGAGCGGCGGGGCAGCCGCAGAACGGCACCGGTCTGGTCTTACAGGGTGGCGGCGGACAGGCGCAGAGCCTCGCGATGGAGCAGGCGTCGGCTCTGGTGCCCGCGCCCGCGGTGCCGCAGTCGGGATCGGACGATAGCAGCCCGTCGAACGAGGCTTTATACCGGTCCTACTTCTCACGCGGCGCTCCCGCTTCCGGGGTCCCGGGGTCGCCTTCCGCGGCAGGGTCGACGTACAGAGTCTTCGACTTCATGTGCGCACGAGCCTGTGCCACCACCCATACCAGCACTGCGGCGATCATGGTGATCGCGAAGGTCTGGAGATCGAACAGAGTGGTGTTTCGGAACAGCATGAGGAACCCGAGCAGGAATAGCAGCTGAGTGGTATAGACCACCAGTGCCATCCCCAGGAAGAGATGCGGCATCTTCTTGCCGACGTACTGCAGTGCGACAATCCCGAGCCCCATGAACAAGAGCACCAGAAGCGTCCCGACGACGGCCCCGAGCGCACCCTTGCCACCGACGACCACGCCGCTGACGACGGCTGCGACAGCGCCGGCGGCAGCGGTGGGGACGGCGGCCTGGACGAGAGTCCGGACGTCGTTGGACGGCATGGCGGGCTCCGCTTGCTTTCGTGGGGGCAGTGGCCTCGTCAAGGACGAGCGCAGTCCCGGTCCGAGCTGGTCCTCGGGGCCAACGAACCGTCGCACTACGGTCCTTCGGCGCTGTCTCCGGGTCTCGTGAACGGTATCACAAACTATTTGATGAGGTCTTTACCCAGTGGTGTGCCAACGCTCACACATGAGAGTGAACGCGCCCGTGTGTGCACGACAACCAAGCTTTTTGCGTGGTAATGGGCCACTCTGTCCCACTGCGTCAGCCCTCCGTGAAAGAGACGCCTCCATGGGAGTACGCGGGAGCACACGGGAGACAAGCGCGCCGACCCCGGATCAGCGGCGGGAGCCCGCGCGGTCCCGCTCCGGGAGGCCGGCGCGCGCTCCGACCGCCGTCGCGCCGTTGACACCGCTGACGCCCACCCCGACCGGCACGCGCGGCTCGTCGGTGTCCGACGCCGCCGGGCCCGGCTGCCCTGCCGCGGCCGTCTGCCGGGCCCGGCGACGGCGGCGGTAGCGGGGCGGTACGAAGCTCTCCGCCCAGCCGGGGGCGCGGGGGGTGAAGCGTGGGAGGAGCAGGAGGACGAGGCCGACCGCGCTCAGTCCGACGACGACGAGCACGATCCAGATCACCGAGTGCACCGAGTACGCGACCACGCCGAAAGCGATCAGCGCCGACCAGAAGTACATGATCAGCACGGCCCGGCTGTGGGAGTGGCCGATCTCCAGGAGCCGGTGGTGCAGATGGCCGCGGTCCGCGGCGAACGGGGACTGGCCCTTCCAGGTGCGGCGGACGATCGCCAGCAGCAGGTCGGCGACGGGGATGGCGATGATCGTGAGCGGCAGCAGCAGCGGGATGAAGACCGGCAGCGCCGCGTGCGTGGCCTCGCGGGCACCGCCTTCGTAGAGCCGCAGGGCGTCCATGTCGACCTGGCCGGTCACCGAGATCGCCGCGGCGGCGAGCACCAGGCCGATCAGCATCGAGCCCGAGTCGCCCATGAAGATCCGCGCGGGATGCATGTTGTGGGGCAGGAAGCCCAGGCACATGCCCATCAGGATCGCGGTGAACAGACTGGCGGGAGCGGCGGCCTCGATGCCGTAACTGACCCAGATCCGGTACGCGTAGATGAAGAACGCCGCCGCGGCGATGCACACCATGCCCGCCGCGAGACCGTCCAGGCCGTCCACGAAGTTGACCGCGTTGATGGTGATGACGACCAGGGCGACCGTGAGCAGGGTCCCCTGCCAGCTGGTCAGCGAGACGGTGCCCACGCCGGGCACCGGGATCCACAGGATCGTCAGGCCCTGGACGACCATGACGCCCGCGGCGATCATCTGGCCGCCCAGCTTGATCAGGGCGTCGATCTCGAACTTGTCGTCCAGGACGCCGATGATCCAGATCAGGGCGGCGCCGGAGAGCAGGGCCCGCGGCTCGTTCGACAGCTCGAAGACGCTGTTCAGGTTCTCCAGATGGTCGGCGACCAGCAGTCCGGCGCACAGGCCGAAGAACATCGCGATCCCGCCGAGCCTCGGCGTCGGTTCACGGTGCACGTCGCGAGCGCGGATCTCGGGCATCGCACCGGAGGCGATGGCGAACTTCCTCACCGGCCCGGTGAGGAGATACGTCACCGCGGCCGTGACACATAGCGTCAGCAGGTAATCACGCACGGGCTGCCCCACAGGAATCGCTGGCCATCTCAGCCCCACACCTTAGCTGTGGTGGCCACATGCTTGAGGACATGCGGCGGCCGACGATGGTTGCACGGCTACGGCACGGCAATGCGGCTACCCGCGAAACGGCGGATGTCCCGCGACGAGTTCCTGCACCTTCACGCGGACGTCGCGCGCCGCGGACTCGTCCCGCAGCGCCGCCGCGAACAGGGCCGCGATCCGGCCCATCTCCGGGCGGCCCATGCCCTGCGTGGTGACCGCGGCGGTACCGAGCCGGATGCCGCGGCCGTCGCCGTACGGGAGCGCACAGGTGTCGACGACGATGCCCGCCGCGGCCAGCCGGCCCCGGGCCGCCCTGCCCTCGACGCCCAGCTGTGCCGGGTCCGCGCCGATGATGTGGGTGTCCGTGCCGCCCGTCAGCACCGTGAAATTCTCGGCGGCGAGCGCCGCCGCCAGCTCCCGCGCGTTGGCCACCACCTGGTGCGCGTACGCGGTGAACGCCGGGGTCGCCGCCTCGCCGAAGGCGACGGCCTTCGCGGCGATGGTGTGCATCTGGGCGCCGCCCTGCGTGAACGGGAACACCGCCCTGTCGATCCGCTCCGCCAGGTCCGCACCGCACAGGATCATCCCGCCGCGCGGACCGCGCAGCACCTTGTGCGTGGTGGCGCACACCACGTCCGCGTACGGGACCGGACTGGGCGCGGCGCCGCCGGCGACCAGGCCGATCGGGTGCGCGGCGTCGGCGATCAGATACGCGCCGACCTCGTCCGCGATGTCGCGGAACTGCTCGTAGTCCAGGTGGCGGGGGTACGAGATCGACCCGCACACGATCGCCTTCGGCCGGTGACGGCGGGCCAGCAGCCGCACCTGGTCGTAGTCGATCAGTCCTGATTCGGCGTCGACGCCGTAGGCGACGAAATCGAACCAGCGGCCGGAGAAGTTCGCGGGCGAACCGTGCGTGAGGTGACCGCCGTACGGGAGCCCCATGGCGAGCACGGTGTCGCCGGGGCGCAGCAGGGCGGCGTAGGCCGCGAGGACGGCGGAGGAGCCGGAGTGGGGCTGCACGTTCGCGTGGTCCGAGCCGAAGAGCGCGATGGCACGCTCGATCGCGATGCGCTCGGCGGCATCGACGAGCTCGCAGCCGCCGTGGTGACGGGCACCGGGATAGCCCTCCGCGTACTTGTTGGCGAGCGGCGAGCCGAGGGCGGCGAGGACCGCGGGGGAGGTGAAGTTCTCCGCGGCGATGAGCTGGAGCGTGGTGGACTGGCGCTGTGTCTCGCCGATGAGGATGTCGGCGATCCGGGGATCCTGACGGCGCAGGCCGTCGAGCGGAGTGGGAGCGGCGCGGTTCGCGGGCGTTTCACGTGTGACGGACATGACGGCTCCGGGTCCTCGGGCCTGTGCGGCGACTCCACTGTAGGACCGGGCGGCGCGGGGCGCGCGGTGTACGCGCGGACGGGGCCGCGCCGAGGGTGCGTGCGCGTGTACGTGGCGCCCGCGGTGCGCCGGGACGTCAGGAGCGGGTCGGGACGCCCGTCAGGGCCGTGACGACCGGGTCCAGCGCCTGGTGGATCTCGTCGCCGATCGAGCGGAAGAACGTGATCGGCGCCCCGTACGGGTCGAAGACCTCGTCCGCGTCGGGGCTGGGCGCCAGCAGCCACCCGCGTAGAGCCGCCGCCGCCCGCACCAGCGCACGCGCGCGTTCGACCACGCCGTCCTCCCGGGGGTCGGGGAGGGTCGCCGGGTCTATGGCGCGCACCAGGCGAGTGAACTCCTTGAGCGTGAAGGTCCGCAGGCCCGCCGAGTGACCCATGGAGATGACCTGCGCGCGGTGGTCGCGGGTCGCCGTGAGGACCAGGTCCGCGCGGATGACGTGCTCGTCGAGGAGCTCACGCCCCACGAACCCGGTCGCGTCCGCGCCGAAGTCTGCGAGGACGACCTCGGCGTTGGCCTCCATCGGGGCGCCCTCGTGGCCCCAGGTGCCGGCGCTCTCCACGATCAGGCCGCCCGTGAGGGGATCGCCGAGGCGGTCGCTCAGGGCATGGCGGGTCAGCCGCTCGGTGATCGGCGAGCGGCAGACGTTGCCGGTGCTGACGTGGAGGATGCGGAAGGTCGACGCCGTACTGCCTGTACTGCCGGGTTCCGCTATGCCACGCCCCTGCGGGGCGGTCAATTGGCCACCTCGAGGTCCGGTACCACCTTGCGCAGCTCGTCCGCGGAGAGGGCTCCCTCCCGCAGCAGCACCGGGATCTTGCCCGTGACGTCGACGATCGACGACGGCACGATGCCGGGGGTGGGGCCGCCGTCGAGGTAGACGGAGACGGAGTCGCCGAGCATCTCCTGCGCGGCGTCGCAGTCCTCGGGTGAGGGGTGTCCCGTCAGGTTGGCGCTGGAGACGGCCATCGGGCCGACCTCGGTGAGGAGTTCGATGGCGACGGGGTGGAGCGGCATCCGGATCGCGACGGTGCCCCGGGTGTCGCCGAGGTCCCACTGCAGCGACGGCTGGTGCTTGGCGACCAGGGTCAGCGCGCCGGGCCAGAAGGCGTCGACGAGTTCCCACGCCTGCTCGGAGAAGTCGGTGACGAGCCCGTGCAGGGTGTTCGGGGAGCCGATGAGGACGGGCGTGGGCATGTTGCGGCCGCGCCCCTTGGCGTCGAGCAGGTCGGCGACGGCCTCGGCGGTGAAGGCGTCGGCACCGATCCCGTACACCGTGTCGGTGGGCAGCACGACGAGCTCGCCGCGGCGGACGGCCGACGCGGCCTCGCGCAGGCCGGTGGTGCGATCCGTCGCATCGTTGCAGTCGTATCGCCGAGCCATCAGCGGGCCTCCTCGTACACGTGCTTCGTCAGGTGCTTGGTCATGGCATGGCCTTGCGGGCGGTGGCGAACCGCGGCCGCTTGTTCAGGTCCGGGTGGTCGGCCGCGTCGGCCCAGCCGGATTCCTCGTTGAAGATCCACGGGACCTGGCCGCCCTGGGTGTCGGCGTGTTCGATGACGACGAGACCGCCGGGCCTCAGCAGCCGGTGCGCGGTGCGTTCGATGCCGCGGATGGTGTCCAGGCCGTCCTCGCCGGAGAACAGGGCCATCTGTGGATCGTGGTCGCGTGCCTCGGGTGCGACGTACTCCCACTCGGTGAGTGGGATGTACGGCGGGTTGGAGATGACCAGGTCCACCTGGCCGTCCAGCTCGGGCAGCGCCGTGAGTGCGTCGCCCTGGTGGACGGCGACCCTGGACCCCTCGGCGTTCTTCCGGGTCCACTGCAGGGCGTCCTCCGACAGCTCCACGGCGTGCACGCGCGAGCGCGGCACCTCCTGGGCCATGGCGAGCGCGATGGCGCCGGAGCCGGAGCACAGGTCGACGATGAGCGGCTCGACGACGTCCATGGCGCGTACGGCCTCTATCGCCCAGCCCACCACCGACTCGGTCTCGGGGCGGGGGACGAAGACTCCCGGGCCGACCTGCAGCTCCAGGTAGCGGAAGAAGGCACGGCCGGTGATGTGCTGGAGCGGTTCGCGGGCCTCGCGGCGGGCGACGGCCTCCCAGTAGCGGGCGTCGAAGTCCGTGTCCTTGACGTTGTGGAGTTCTCCGCGCTTCACGCCGTGCACGAACGCGGCGAGCTCCTCCGCGTCGAAACGCGGAGACGGCACGCCGGCGTCGGCCAGCCGCTGGGTGGCCTGGGCCACCTCGGCAAGCAGCAGGTTCACGCGCCCACCCTTCCTGTGACGCTCGTGCGGACCGTCGGCGAAACCGGCGCGCTCTACTGCGCGGCCGCGAGTTTGGCGGCGGAGTCCGCGTCGACACACGCCTGGATCACCGCATCCAGGTCCCCGTCGAGCACCTGGTCCAAGTTGTACGCCTTGAAGCCGACCCGGTGGTCCGAGATCCGGTTTTCCGCGAAGTTGTACGTCCGGATCTTCTCCGACCGGTCGACCGTACGCACCTGGCTGCGACGGGCGTCCGCGGCCTTGGACTCGGCCTCCTCCTGGGCCGCGGCGAGCAGCCTGGAGCGCAGGATACGCATGGCCTGCTCCTTGTTCTGGAGCTGGCTCTTCTCGTTCTGGCAGGAGGCGACGATACCGGTCGGCAGGTGCGTGATGCGGACCGCGGAGTCGGTGGTGTTGACGGACTGGCCGCCGGGACCGGACGAGCGGTAGACGTCCACGCGCAGGTCGTTGGCGTGGATCTCGACGTCGATCTCCTCTGCCTCCGGCGTGACGAGCACCCCGGCCGCCGAGGTGTGGATACGGCCCTGGGACTCGGTGGCGGGCACCCGCTGCACGCGGTGCACCCCGCCCTCGTACTTCAGCCGCGCCCAGACGCCCTGTCCGGGCTCGGTCGCCCCCTGGCCGCCCTTGGTCTTGACCGCGACCTGGACGTCCTTGTAGCCGCCGAGCTCGGACTCGGTCGCGTCGATGATCTCGGTCTTCCAGCCGACGCGCTCCGCGTAGCGCAGATACATCCGCAGCAGGTCACCGGCGAACAGGGCGGACTCGTCGCCGCCCGCACCCGCCTTGACCTCGAGGATGACGTCCTTGTCGTCGCTGGGGTCGCGCGGGACGAGCAGCAGCCGCAGCTTCTCGGTGAGCTGTTCGCGCTCCTTCTCCAGCTCCTTCACCTCGGCGACGAAGTCCGGGTCGTCCTGGGCGTATTCGCGCGCCGTGGCGATGTCTTCGCCGGTCTGCTTCCAGGAGCGGTACGTGCCGACGATCGGGGTCAGCTCGGCGTAGCGCTTGTTGAGCTTGCGCGCGTTCCCCTGGTCGGCGTGGACCGAAGGGTCGGCGAGCTTGTTCTCCAGATCGGCGTGCTCGCCGACCAGTTCCTCGACCGCCTCGAACATCGGGGGCTCCTGGTTTCGTACGCGAAGGATGGCTGCGGTGACTGCGCGGGGGCCTGCGGGGGTGTGCGCAGAACGGACAAAGCGCCGGTCTCGGCCACCCGGGAAAGGGCGGCCAAAGACCGGCGCAGCGGCTCGCTACTTCGTGGCGGAGCCGGCAGCCTTGCCGAAGCGGGCCTCGAAGCGGGCCACACGGCCACCGGTGTCGAGGATCTTCTGCTTGCCCGTGTAGAACGGGTGGCACTCGGAGCAGACCTCGGCACGGACGCTGCCGCTCTCGATCGTGCTACGGGTGGTGAACGACGCGCCGCAGGTGCAGCTGACCTGGGTCTCGACGTACTCGGGGTGGATGTCGCGCTTCAAGGTGTCTCCTAGTTTCGGGAGGGCACCGGGTCGCACGGGCGGAATGCTCGTACGTGAACCGGGGCCGACGTACCAGTCTGCCAGGACCGGCCGTATCTCCCAAAACCGGGGTCGGGGCGGAAGTATTCCTGACGGCCGGAGCGGGTATTACGGGGGCTCCCCGCGCCGCCGGGCAGCCCGGCAGCTCCTACGGCTCCCCCGTGCCCTGCGAGCCCTGCCCTGCGCCCTGGCCCTGGCCCGCACCGCCGCCGACGGCCTCGACGACGGCCGCCGCGTCACCCTTGTCCCCCGCCGAGTCCGTGACCGCGGACGCCGGAATCGGCCTGTCCTGCTTGAGTGCGCTCCACACCTGGCGGGCGCCGGCCTCCACGGGGACGACCCGGTTGGGATCGGCCGGGTCGTACCGCACCGGCAGGGTGATCATGTGGACGTCCTCGGCGCCGAGGGAGCCGAGCCCCCTGGCGAAGCCCATCAGCTCACTCACCGAGTCGAGCTCGGAGTCGGGTGTGATCGCCTTCGTGGCCGCGTCGGAGAGGTCGAGGAGCTTCTTGGGGTTGCCGAAGACCCCGACGTCCTTGACCTGCTCGATGAACGCCTTCATGAACGCCTGCTGGAGCCCGATGCGCCCGAGGTCACTGCCGTCGCCGACACTCTTGCGGGTGCGGACGAGGCCGAGCGCCTGCTCGCCGTCCAGCTTGTGGGTGCCGGCGGGCAGGGTGAGCCGGCTCTTGCTGTCGTCGATCGGCCGGGTCGTGGTGATCTCGACGCCGCCGAGCGCGTCGACGAGTTCCGTGAAGCCGGTGAAGTCGACCTCGATGTAGTGGTCCATGCGGATGCCCGACATCGCCTCGACGGTCTTCACCGCGCAGGCGGGACCGCCGACCTCGTACGCGGTGTTGAACATGGCCCGCCGCTCACCGGGAACAACGGAGCCGTCACGGTCCGTGCACGCGGGACGCTCGACCAGCGTGTCGCGCGGTACGGAGACCACGGCGGCCGTCTTGTGGCCCCGGTACACGTGGACGACCATCGCGGTGTCGGAGCGGGCGGCGCCCTCGTCGTCGCCGTACTCGGAGTTCGCGCCGGCCCTCGAGTCGGAGCCGAGGACGAGGATGTCCATCGAGCCGTCGTCGATGTTCTTCGGCCGGTCCTCGCCGAGAGCCTGGTTGATGTCGACACCCTGAAGGTTCCCGTTGAGCTTGAACGAGAGCAGACCGAGGCCGGAGCCGCCGACGACCACCAGGGCGGCCGCGATCCAGGCGACGAACACCCATGTCCGGTGCGCCTTCGCGGGCTGCCTGCGGCGCTCGCCGCGGCGTGGTGGTCCCCCCGCGCGCCCTGGGCGCAGGGGGAGTATTCGGCCGCCGTCGCTGCTCTGCTCGGTCATGCTCTCCTCGGCTCTCGGTACTTCCGGGTACCCGCACTCGTGGTGATCAGGCGCGGTTCGCCGGTGCCGTCCGGACGTCGAAGCGGTGCTTGTTCAGACGTCGGGGCGGCGAGAAGCGTTGCACGGCCGGATGAGAAGTCCTTGAGAACGCGTCGGGCCCACCGCGCGATGCACGGTGGGCCCGACGGACGGCTCCCCGGCTCCGGATCCCGCGCCGACCAGCGTTTTCAGCCGGTGGAGGCGGCGGCTCCAGGAGCCTGCGCCGGGCCTTTTCGAGGCCCGGCGCCAGTGGCGAAGCTCTCTCAGTCGTTGCCGTTGCCGGCCGACGGAGTCGTCTTCTGGATCTGCAGCAGGAACTCGCCGTTCGACTTCGTCTGCTTCATCTTGTCGAGCAGCAGCTCGATCGCCTGCTGCTGGTCCAGTGCGTGCAGCACACGGCGCAGCTTCCAGGTGACGGCGAGCTCGTCGCTGCCGAGCAGGATCTCTTCCTTGCGGGTGCCGGACGCGTCGACGTCCACCGCCGGGAAGATGCGCTTGTCGGCGAGCTTCCGGTCGAGCTTGAGCTCCATGTTGCCGGTGCCCTTGAACTCCTCGAAGATCACCTCGTCCATGCGCGAACCGGTGTCGACCAGCGCGGTGGCCAGGATGGTCAGCGAGCCGCCGTCCTCGATGTTGCGCGCGGCACCGAAGAAGCGCTTCGGCGGGTAGAGCGCGGTCGAGTCGACACCACCGGACAGGATGCGGCCGGAGGCCGGAGCCGCCAGGTTGTACGCACGGCCCAGGCGGGTGATCGAGTCCAGCAGGACGACCACGTCGTGGCCCAGCTCCACGAGACGCTTGGCGCGCTCGATGGCCAGCTCGGCGACGGTGGTGTGGTCCTCTGCGGGACGGTCGAAGGTCGAGGAGATGACCTCGCCCTTCACCGACCGCTGCATGTCGGTGACCTCTTCCGGACGCTCGTCGACGAGGACGACCATCAGGTGGCACTCGGGGTTGTTGTGGGTGATCGCGTTGGCGACCGCCTGCATGATCATGGTCTTGCCGGTCTTCGGCGGGGCCACGATCAGACCTCGCTGGCCCTTGCCGATCGGCGACACGAGGTCGATGATCCGGGTCGTCAGCACGCCCGGGTCGGTCTCGAGGCGCAGCCGGTCCTGCGGGTACAGCGGGGTCAGCTTGTTGAACTCCGGGCGGCCGCGCCCGGATTCGGGCGCCATGCCGTTCTGGGAGTCCAGGCGAACCAGCGCGTTGAACTTCTCGCGGCGCTCGCCTTCCTTCGGCTGGCGCACGGCACCGGTGACGTGGTCACCCTTGCGCAGGCCGTTCTTCCGCACCTGCGCGAGGGAGACGTACACGTCGTTCGGGCCGGGCAGGTAGCCGGAGGTCCGGATGAACGCGTAGTTGTCGAGGATGTCCAGGATGCCCGCGACGGGGATCAGGACGTCGTCGTCGGTGACCTGCGGCTCGCCGGCCTGGAAGTCGTCACGGCCGCGGCGGCCACGTCGGTCGCGGTAGCGGCCGCGGCGGCCGCGGCGGCCACCGCCGTCCTCGTCGAAGTCGTCCTGCGGCCCGGTGGTCTGCTGGCCGCCCTGGCGCTGCTGGCGCTGGCCGCCGCCCTGCTGCTGGTCGTCGCCCTTGGACCGGCGGTCGCGCTGGCGCTCGCGGCGGTCGCCACGCTCACCGCGCTCACCGCGCTCACCACGGTCCCCGCGCTGACCGCGGTCACGGCGCCCCTCGGCGGTGTCGGCGGCGGTCTCGGCCTTGGACTCGGGCTGCGCCTCGGTCCTGGCGTCGGTCTTCACGTCCGCCTTGACGTCGGTCTTGACGTCGACAGCGGTGTCGCCACGCGCCTCGGTCCGGGTGTCCGGGCTGCCCGCCTGCGCGGTGGCGCGACGACGGCGGCGCTCACCGGCCGGCTGGTCGTCTCCCCCGGAGCCTGCGGCCTGGGAGATGCCCCCGGCCGGCTGTCCCGGAATGTCGATCTGCTGCTGCGCGACGGCCTTGTCGGACTTGCCGGCCTTCTCGGCGGGCTGCGCCTTCTCGGCGGCCGGAGCGGCGGCTTCGTCACCCGTACGGGCCTTGGAGGTGGCGCGGCGCTTCGGCTTGGCCGCGGCGTCGGTGCCCTCCTCGGCGCTTTTCGCCGGGGAGGTCCCTGCGGCCTGCGCCTCCTTGATGACCTCGATCAGCTGGCTCTTGCGCATACGCGCGGTGCCCCTGATGCCGAGGCCGGACGCGACCTGCTGCAGCTCGGCCAGGACCATGCCGTCGAGGCCGGTGCCGGAGCGGCGGCGCCGTGAGGTGGTGCCGGAGGCAGCACCTTCGGCGGGCGCGGCGTTGTCGACGTTGTTGTCGGCACCCACGCCCATCAGATCGGTGGTGTCGCTCACGAAGGGTCCTTCCCTGGAGCGGACGTCGGCCTTCTGGCTCGGCGACCGGTTGTGCTGTCCGGCTGTGGTCCTGAATGTGGACCGTGCCGGAGCGGTGGTCCCGCCGGGAAATTGACGGCGGAGAGATACATGCAGACGTGCAAGGCCCGGCTCGAGGTCCCCCTGCTCGGCCCACTCCTGGAAAAGCGAGGGGTGTCGTGCCGGTTCCGGAGCGTGCTCGAAACTGCTCAGGCAGGCTGCTCAGGCAGTTTGGGAGGCTCCCGGAAGAATGGTGGTCCCGATGGGGGACACAAAGCACCGCGTCGCGTAGACGACGGCTGCTGACTTGAGGTTAACACTACCGGCTCCAACAAACATTCCCCCTCTCTCTCACCGGCAATCGTGGCGATGGTGTGTCCTTAGGGCGCGAGCGGCAGAACGCTCGCACCCGCGGCGTCGAAGGCAAGCCGGTTGGCCGCCCAGCCCTCTCCCGCCAGCCGTGCGACCTTGTCGGCCGCACTGTCCTCGGCCAGCGCGAGCACCGTGGGGCCCGCGCCGGAGATGACCGCGGGGATCCCGTCGCCGCGCAGTCGGTGCACCAGATCGACGCTCTGCGGCATCGCCGGGGCCCGGTACTCCTGGTGGAGACGGTCCTCCGTGGCGGGCAGCAGCAGTTCAGGACGCCTGGTCAGAGCCTCGACGAGGAGGGCGGCCCGGCCGGCGTTGGCGGCGGCGTCGACATGCGGGACGGTGCGCGGCAGCAGTCCGCGGGCCGTCTCCGTGAGCACCGGGTTGCTGGGGACGAAAACCACCGGAACGACGGAATCGGCGGGATCCATCCTGATCGCGCGCGCCGCTCCCGATTCGGACCAGGCGAGGGTGAAACCGCCGAGGAGGCAGGCCGCGACGTTGTCGGGGTGCCCCTCGATCTCCGTGGCGAGTTCGAGCAACGCCGCGTCGTCGAGCTTCGCGTCGCCGCCTATCGTCACGGCGCGGGCGGCGACGATACCGGCGCAGATCGCGGCGGAGGAGGAGCCGAGGCCGCGGCCGTGCGGGATGCGGTTGGCGCAGACGACCTCGAGGCCGCGCGGCTGACCGCCGAGCAGGTCGAAGGCCGTGCGCAGCGCCCGTACGAGCAGATGGTTCTCGTCTCGCGGCAGGGTCGACGCGCCCTCACCGGCGATGTCGATGTGCAGACCGGAGTCCGCGACCCGGACGACCACGTCGTCGTACAGACCGAGCGACAGCCCGAGGGCATCGAAGCCCGGACCGAGGTTGGCGCTGGTTGCGGGGACGCGCACCCGGACGGCGGCGGCGCGGAACGCTGGACCGGCCATCGCTCGACGACTCTCCTTGGTTCTGAACTGCGGGATGTGCTGGCGGGATGTAACTGCGGGATGTGCAAGATGGGTTCGAGAGGCAGGAATACCCGTGGGCCTCGGCGGCGGAAACACCGCGACGGCAACGACACCGCGCATATGCGGCGGGCCGGGTTCGGGTACAGCCTATCGAAGGAAAGTTCACCTGCGACATAGGGCGCACAGGAGGCGCACGATGCGTGTCGCGAGCCTCCTGTGCCCCTGCGTGTGGTGTTGTCCGGGTTGCGTACTTCCCGGTGGCCGACCGGCCGGCAGGGCCGTTACGCCAGGCCGAGGCGCTCGGCCGCCGCTGCCGCGTCGACGGGGACGGTGACCGGCTGGGGCGCTCCGGCGACCGCCCAGTCGGGGTCCTTGAGGCCGTTGCCCGTGACCGTGCACACGATCTTCTGGCCCGGGTCGACCTTGCCCTGCTCGACCGCCTTCAGCAGACCGGCCACGGACGCGGCCGAGGCGGGTTCGACGAAGACGCCCTCCTGGGACGCCAACAGGCGGTACGCGCGCAGGATCTCACGGTCCGTCACCTCATCGATGAAGCCACCCGACTCCTCGCGCGCGGCCAGCGCCTGCGTCCAGGACGCCGGGTTGCCGATCCGGATCGCGGTCGCGATCGTCGACGGGTCCTTGACGACCTCGCCGCGCACGATCGGCGCGGAGCCGGACGCCTGGAAACCCCACATACGGGGGGTGTGGCCGGCCATCTTGTCCGCCGCGTACTCCTTGTACCCCTTCCAGTACGCCGTGATGTTGCCGGCGTTGCCGACGGGCAGTACATGGATGTCGGGGGCGTCGCCGAGCGCGTCGACGATCTCGAAGGACGCGGTCTTCTGGCCCTCGATTCGATACGGGTTCACCGAATTGACCAGCGCCACCGGGTAGTTCTCCGAGAGGCCGCGGGCCAGGTTGAGGCAGTCGTCGAAGTTTCCGTCGACCTGGAGGATCTTGGAGCCGTAGACCAGCGCCTGGCCCATCTTGCCGAGCGCGATCTTGCCCTGCGGCACGAGGACCGCGCAGACCATCCCGGCGCGCACCGCGTACGCGGCGGCAGAGGCGGACGTGTTGCCGGTGGAGGCGCAGATGACGGCCTGCGCGCCTTCCTCCTTGGCCTTGGTGATGGCCATCGTCATACCGCGGTCCTTGAAGGACCCGGTGGGGTTGGCGCCCTCTACCTTGAGGTGCACGTCGCAGCCCGTGCGCTCGGAGAGGACCTGCGCCGGGACGAGCGGCGTCCCACCCTCGCGGAGCGTGACGACCGGCGTCGTGTCCGTGACCGGGAGACGGTCCCGGTACTCCTCGATGATGCCGCGCCACTGGTGGGTGCCGTTGGTGGTCATGGGTCCCTTACTCCCCTTCAACACGCATGATGCTGGCGACACCGCGCACGGTGTCGAGCTTGCGCAGCGCCTCGACGGTCCCGGAGAGGGCGGCGTCGGGCGCGCGGTGGGTGACGACGACGAGTGATGCCTCGCCGCCTCCGTCGTGGCGGCCTTGCTGTCGCACGGTGTCGATGGATACGCCGTGCTCGGCGAAGACCGTCGCGACCTGGGCGAGAACGCCCGGCTTGTCGGCCACGTCGAGGCTGATGTGGTACCGCGTCACCACGTCGCCCATGGGGCTGACGGGCAACTGCGTGTACGCGGACTCGCCGGGCCCCGTTGCCTCTGCGAGCTTGTTGCGGCACACGGCGACGAGGTCGCCGAGGACGGCCGAAGCGGTCGGCGAGCCACCGGCACCGGGGCCGTAGAACATCAGCCGGCCTGCGGCCTCGGCCTCGACGAAGACCGCATTGTACGCCTCGCGGACGGAGGCGAGGGGGTGGCTGAGCGGGATCATCGCGGGGTGCACGCGGGCCGTGACCGACTGCCCGTCCGCCGCCCGCTCGCAGATGGCGAGCAGCTTGACGGTGCAGCCCATGCGCCGCGCGGACGCCATGTCGGCGGCGGTGACCTCGGTCAGGCCCTCGCGGTGGACGTCGTCGAGCCGTACGCGGGTGTGGAAGGCGATCCCGGCGAGGATGGCGGCCTTGGCGGCGGCGTCGAAGCCCTCGACGTCGGCGGTCGGGTCGGCCTCGGCGTAACCGAGGGCGGTGGCCTCGTCCAGGGCCTCCGAGTATCCGGCGCCCGAGCTGTCCATCCTGTCGAGGATGAAGTTGGTCGTGCCGTTGACGATGCCGAGAACGCGGTTGACCTTGTCACCGGCGAGGGACTCGCGCAGCGGCCTGATCAGCGGGATCGCACCGGCGACGGCGGCCTCGAAGTACAGGTCGCGGCCGTGCTGCTCGGCCGCGGCGTAAAGAGTCGCCCCGTCCTCCGCGAGCAGCGCCTTGTTGGCGGAGACGACGGACGCGCCGTGCTCGAACGCGGTGGTGATGAGGGTCCGGGCCGGCTCGATACCGCCGATGACCTCGATGGCGACGTCGATGTCGCCGCGTTTCACGAGCGCCGTGGCATCCGTGGTGATCAGCGCCGGGTCGATGCCCTCGCGCACCTTGGAGGGGCGGCGCACGGCCACCCCGGCGAGCTCCACCGGGGCGCCGATCCGTGCGGCGAGGTCGTCGGCGTGCGTCGTCATGATGCGCGCCACCTCTGAGCCGACCACTCCACAGCCCAGCAGCGCCACCTTCAGCGGACGCGTACGCATCATCCGACCTCGCTTCTCATCACTTCTACGATGGGGACCAGTCTCACTTACCGGACGAGAGTTTCTATACCTCGTCCGCGATACGAGACATCTATCTCAGCTATCCGACATCGAGGCACAGGAGATCCTCCTCCGTCTCACGCCGGACGATCACCCGCGCCTCACCGTTCGCGACGGCGACGACAGGCGGGCGAAGTGCGTGGTTGTAGTTGCTGGCCATGGACCGGCAGTACGCGCCGGTGGCTGGCACGGCGATCAGATCGCCGGGCCCGAGGTCGGCCGGCAGGAACGCGTCCTTGACCACGATGTCGCCACTCTCACAGTGCTTGCCGACGACCCGGCTGAGCATGGGGGCGGCTTCGGAGGTCCTGGACACCAGGGTGACGCTGTACTCGGCGTCGTACAGCGCGGTGCGGATGTTGTCCGACATGCCGCCGTCGACACTCACGTACGTCCGCAGCCCCTCGAGCGGCTTGACCGTGCCCACCTCGTAGAGCGTGAACGCGGTCGGCCCGACGATGGCACGGCCCGGCTCGACGGAGATCCGGGGAGTACGCAGGGCGGCCGCCTCGCACTCGCGGGTCACGATCTCGGTGAGCGCCTTGGCGATCTCGTGCGGCTCGCGCGGGTCGTCCTCCGACGTGTAGGCGATGCCCAGGCCCCCGCCGAGGTCGATCTCGGGCAGCTCGACACCGTGCTCGTCCCGGACCTCGGCCAGCAGCTGCACGACTCGGCGGGCCGAGACCTCGAAACCTGCCATGTCGAAGATCTGCGAGCCGATGTGCGAGTGGATACCGATGAGCTCAAGACCGTCGAGCCGCAGCGCGCGCCGCACGGCCTCCGCCGCCTGCCCGCCGGCCAGCGCGATGCCGAACTTCTGATCCTCGTGGGCGGTGGCGATGAACTCGTGGGTGTGCGCCTCGACTCCGACGGTGACCCGGAGCTGGACCTTCTGCCGCCGGCCCAGCTCCTCCGCGATGTGCGCGACGCGGACGATCTCCTGGAACGAGTCGAGCACGATACGCCCGACGCCGGCCTCGACCGCGCGGCGGATCTCCTCCACCGACTTGTTGTTGCCGTGGAAGGCGATGCGCTCTGCGGGCATCCCGGCGTCCAGGGCGGTGGTCAGCTCGCCGCCCGAGCAGACGTCGAGGTTGAGCCCCTCCTCCTTCAGCCACCGGACGATCGCACGGGAGAGGAACGCCTTCCCCGCGTAGAACACGTCCGCGTCCTTGCCGAAGGCGTCGGCCCAGGCGCGGCAGCGGGCACGGAAGTCGGCCTCGTCGAGGAAGTACGCCGGAGTGCCGAACTCCTCCGCCAGCCTGGTCACTTCGATCCCGCCGACGGTGACGACACCGTCCGTGTTGCGGCTGACGGTGTCGGACCACACCTTGGGGTCGAGGGCGTTGAGGTCGGTCGGCAGAGCTGTCTTCACGGCGGAGCGGCCCTCTGGCAGGACGTCGGCGTGACGGGGGCCGGCGGGGTGTGCGGATCGGCTCATCGGAATCTGATCTCTCTCACATCACAGGTGTTCGGGTGCGCTGATGCCGAGCAGGGACAGGCCACCGGCGAGCACCGTCCCGGCGGCTTCGGCGAGGGCGAGCCGGGCACGGTGGGCGGCCGAGGGTTTCTCGTCCCCGACGGGCAGCACGGAGTGCTGAAAGGAGAGGAGATGGTCGGCGATGACTTCCAGCTGCCGGGCGAGCCGGTCGGGCGCGCGCAGGCGGGCTGCGTCGGCGACGACGGCGGCGTGGTCGCCGACGGCGGCGATGAGGGCGGGGGCGGCGGTGGGCTCTTCGGTGCTTGCGGCGAAGCCGAGCACGGCAGCGTTGCGGGTGAGCGCCTTGGCTCGGGCGTGGGCGTAGCGCACCCGGAAGAGCGGATTGCGCTCGTGCTGCGTAAGCAGCCCCTCCCCTGTCTTCGGCCTGTCGTGCGCAGCGGCGGCGAGCAGCGCCCAGCGGGCGGCGTCGGTACCGAGGCGTTCGCAGATCGCCTGGTCGGCGGCGGGCACGACGCGTACGGCCTCCCCCGGGCGGGGCTCTGCGCCCAGCCGCGCGAGAGTCTCCGCCCAGACACGGGCACGCAGCTCGTCGGGATGCGGGAACGGCGTGGCGGCCGGCCGGGGGGCGCCGTAGCCGGGGCCTTCGCGTAGGACCTTCTCCACGAGCTGCTCCTGCGCACTGCCGTGGAGCGTGAAGTTCAGGAACCCGGGCCCGGTGACCTCGACGCTTGCGATGCCCGGCTCGTCCCCGACGCGCTGCCTGATCGCCTCGGCCACCTCCAGGGCGGGCCGCCCGGCCCGGCTCGCGAGGCGCAGCGCGATCCCGGTGGCGTAGTCGCCCCGCCCGCCGGGCCGGGGCCGCTCGATCTTCACGCGGTCGGGGACATCGACACGCAGCACGCCGTCCCCCACGGCACGGCACACGGCGTGCCGCACGGTACGGGAGAGCTCGGCGGGGGTCACGGGACAAGCGTATGGGAGGAAGGGGGGCACTTTGCGAACCGGTTTCGCGATGCGGGCAACCGGGGAGTGAAGCGGCGGGTCGCCGCGATCAGCCCGGCGGGCAGCACGGGCGCGGCATGGCTCGTCCGGACGCGGTCCGAGGCAGACGGGCCGCCGGCAGCGACCCGTCAGCCCGCCGTACTCCCCGCCCGCCCGGCCTCATGCCTGCCGTCTACGGACGGCGGGCCCTCCCCGGCTTCCGGGTGCATCAACTGCCGCACGATCCGCACGAGTTCGGCCAGCTCGAAGGGCTTGGCGAGAAAGGCTTCCACGCCGGCCGCGACACCGCTGTCGACCTCGTACTGCGTGCAGGCGCTGATGATCGCGAGGGGGATCCGGCTGGTCCGCGGATCGTCCCGCAGCAGGGCAGCGGTTCGCAGACCGTCGAGCCGCGGCATGACGACATCGAGCGTGATGACGTCGGGCTGCACCTGATGCACGACATCCAGACACTCGGCACCATCGGCCGCGGTCACGACCTCGAAGCCCTCCAGCTCGAGGTTGACCCTGATCAGCTGCCGAATCACCCGGTTGTCATCAACAACGAGCACTCGGCCGGACGCGCCGGACACAACTCGAGAGTAGGTCCGCCGCCCCGGCTGCGTCCGGGTTTTCCCCACTTCCGACCCGTGCGGGCGAAGCGGGGGCACGCTGAGGCACCACGGGGGCGCAGGGCGGGGTGATCGCGTACGGGGGTCCTCGGACCTCCATGGACCATCGGCGAGCACTGGTCGACCACGGATCGACCATCGGCCGATCGCCGGTCGATCGCCGGTCGACACCACGGTCGATCGCCCCTCGGGACCGGCCCGGGGCTCTGAAATACCTGTTCACGGAGACCCTTCGGGAGCTGGTAGGGTTCTACCCGTCGCCAAGCAACAGCACGGCGCACGCCCCCGTAGCTCAGGGGATAGAGCAACGGCCTCCGGAGCCGTGTGCGCAGGTTCGAATCCTGCCGGGGGCACTCCGGGAAAGACTCCTGACCTGCAGAAATACAGGTCGGGAGTTTTTGCGTTCACGTCAAAACGCACACGGTCTCTTGACCGTTGCCCTTTCTCGGCCCCGTAGCGCCCCGATCAATCTGACCAGCCTTCTGTGTTGACGAATTCCCGCAGGTCAAAGCCACTTCGCGAGGCGCTCGGCAGCCATACTCACGACAAAATTCCGACCCTGGCACGGGTTTGGAGAGCAACGTCGTCTTCGCGCCGAGAACCGCTTCTGACCTGCCTGAATGTGGCTGACGCCACACGGAAACGTAAGCGCTCTGGTGGGTCGTTGCACCCAAGGCCCGGCATGCGCTGTTTGAGCGATTCGCGCCGTGGTTGGTCGGGCGGCAAGGGTGGTTGCCGCGCGCTGGCGGGCGCGGTGGCAGAGGTCCATGCCGGTCGCCGGGTTCAGCGCCAGATGGCACGAAAGGGCCGTTGTGTTCTGTCGAGGAGCCGCCAGTTGTCAGTGCACGCGGCGGTCCTCCAGGGGCGCCGCCTGTACCTGTTCGTCCGTTGTGCGGGGCAGGTGCGGGGTGTGATTGACCAGGCGGGCCGAGTTGGCGACGACGGCGATGCTGCTGGTGTTGTGGAGGAGGGCCGCGAGGACGGGGTTCATGGAGCCGCCGGCGCCGGCGACGAGGCCGAGCAGGTTGACGCCGATGGCCAGACCGTAGTTCTGGCGGACGACCCGCAGGGTGTGTCGGCTGAGTTCGACGACGGCGGCGACCTGGCGCAGGTCGTTGCCCGCGAGGGCGATGTCGGCGGTCTCCAGGGCGACGTGCGAGGAGTGCTCGCCCATGCTGATGCCGACGTCGGCGAGGGCGAGCGCCGGGGCGTCGTTGGTGCCGTCCCCGACCATGGCGACGGTGTGGCCCTCCGCCTGAAGGTCACGGATGAGCTGGAGCTTTCCTTCGGGCAGGGCGTGGGCGTGGACTTCGGTGATACCGAGCGTGTCCGCGACGACCTGCGCGGTCTCGGGGGCGTCGCCGGTGAGCAGGATCAGGCGGGATACGCCCAGGTCACGGAGTTGCCCGATGACGGTCCGTGCCCCGGCGCGTACGGCGTCCGACACGCCGAGGATGCCGATCAGGTTCTCGTCCTGGGCGATGCAGATGACCGTCTCACCGCCGGAACGCAGCCGCTGCGTCCAGCCCAGCGCCTCGTCGTCGAGCTCGACGCCATGCTCGCGCAGCAGAGCGGGGCTGCCCACCAGCAGCCGGGTGCCGTCCAGTTCGGCGCGCATGCCCATGCCGAGGACGACCGCGCACGCCTGGTGGATGGGCACGTGGAGGTGCTGCTGCTCGGTGTGGGCGACGATCGCCTGGGCCAGCGGGTGCCGGGCGTGCAGCTCCCCGGAGGCGGCCAGGCTCAGCACGTCGTCGGCGGTGAACCGGTCGCTGAGCGTCACCACGCTGGTCACCAGCGGCTTGCCGAAGGTGAGCGTGCCGGTCTTGTCGAACACGACGGCCGTGACCCGGCCGACGCCCTCCAGGTGGGTGCCGCCCTTGATGAGAGTGCCGCGGCGCGCCCCGTTGCCGATGGCGGCGCTGATCGCGGTCGGCGTGGCGAGCCCGGCGGCGCAGGGGCAGGCGATCAGCAACATGGTCATGGCCCGCCGCGCGTCCCGCGTCACGGCGTAGGTCACCGCCGCCACCGCGAACGACACGGGCACGAACCGGCGGGTGAACCGGGCGGCCACCGTCTGGATGGGGGCACGGTCGGACTGTGCCTCCTCGACGCGCGTGATGATCCGGCCGACCGTGGTGTCCCGGCCGACCTGGTCGGCTCGGACGGTGAGCGAGCCGGAGGTGAGAATCGTCCCGGCGTACACGTGGCTGCCGGTACGGGCGTACACGGGCAGCGCCTCGCCGGTGATGGCCGCCTGGTCGACGAGGGCCTCCCCGTCGACGGCGTGTCCGTCGACCGGGATGCGGTGGTGCTCGTACACGGCGACGACATCGCCCGGCTCCACCTCATCCAGCGCCGCCTCGACCTCGACGCCGCCCTCTCGTACGAGCCAGACGCGTTCCTCGCCGATCGTCAGCAGTTCCTCGATGGCCCGCCGGGTGCGGCGCAGCGTCAGCGTCTGCAGGAACTCGCCGATGTTCAGCAGCCACAACACGACGAGAGCCACCACGTTCTCCCGCAGCACCAGCGAGATCAACGTCGCGGCGGTGACCAGCGTGTCCGTGCCGGGGGAACTCCGGCCGCGCAGCGAGCGCAGGGCGCCGCGGAAGAACGGCAGCCCCGTGAACAGCACCGTGATCACTCCGCCCGCGCCCGTCGATCCGAGACCGAATCGGGGCCTGGCCAGCAGTCGGCGTACCGCGACGAGGGCGAGGACCGCTCCGCCGACGGCCAGCCGGGCCACCTCGCCGGTGGACGAGTCCGGTACGGACCGGGTCGGTTTGGCGGGCGCCGAGGCGGGCGGGGCCTCTTCGAGCGCGGCGACCAGCTCCTCGACGTCGAGGAGGTCCGGTGCCATCCAGATCACGATGCTTCCGGTGCGGGGAAAGATGCGCAGGGCACGGAAGCCGTCGATGCCGGCCAGCCGTTCGTCGACCAGCCCCGCGCTGCCCGGGCGCTCCCGCACCCAGGGGACGGTGAGCCTGGCCCGGCCGTTGGCGACCGAGCGGACGATCACATGCGACATGAGAAGCTCCCTCGCGGGTGCTCAGTGCTCGTGGCCGTGATCGTGCTCGTGGCCCTCGACCTTGACGGCGGACGGCGGGGGCGCCTCCTCACCGAGGGACGTACGGGCTTCCGCGAGCATGTCACCGGCCTTGAGCCTGGCTTCCTCGGCTGCCGAGGAGAGCCAGCGGCCCGCGACGATTCCGCTCGCGATGCCCCCGACGACGGCCTTGCGGGCCGCCGGCGTGCCGTCCGGCAGACGCTTGGAGAGCCCACGGATGATCAGGCCGCCCACGACCCCGGATGCCGCGTAGTGGGCGAGACGGCCGGCCGCGGCGCCGGCGACAGTGAGGGGATGCATGAGGTGCTCCTTCCCGAAGCCCTGCCTTCAGTCTGCACCCGCCCCGCGTGCCCGGGCGAGTCGTCGGCCCGCCCGGTTCGGGCCGTACAGACGGCAGGCGAGGTAGATCAGGAAGGAGATCGTGGTGACGTACGGGGAGACGGGGATACTGCTCCCGAGGGAGAGCAGCATGCCGCCCTGCATGGCAACGAGAGCGAAGAGCACGCTCAGGACGGGCAGCAGCGCGGCCGACGCCGTGATGCGCGCGGCGGCCGCCGCGGGTGTGACGAGCAGCGACAGCACCAGCAGCGCCCCGACGATCTGCACGCACAGCGCCACTGCCAGCCCGAGCACCACCATGAAAGCCAGGGACAACGCCCGTACGGGTACACCGCGGGCGTCGGCCACCTCCGGGTCGACGCTGGCGAAGGTCAGCGGACGCCACACCAGCGCCAGGGTGAGCAGCACCACGGCCGACGTGCCGGCGAGCCAGGCCAGCTGCGGCGTGTCGACGGCGATGATCTGCCCCGTGAGCAGCCCGAACTTGTTCGCCGCCCGGCCTTTGTAAAGCGACAGGAAGAGGATGCCCAGGCCGAGCCCGAACGGCAGGATGATGCCGATGACGGAGTTGCGGTCGCGAGCCCGGACGCCCAGGAGGCCGATCGCGGCGGCCGCCAGCAGCGCGCCGGCGATGGACCCGGCCACGACGTTCAGCCCCAGCAGCAGGGCCGCGGCGGCGCCCGCGAAGGACAGCTCGCTGATGCCGTGCACGGCGAACGGCAGATCACGCATGATCACGAACACTCCGGCGAGACCGCCGACCAGGCCGAGCAGGACGCCCGCGAGGAGGGAACCCTGGACCAGACCGAGCAGTTCGCCGTAGTCGCCGAAGTCGAAGATCTGCTGCCAGAGGCCGGGGTCGTCGCCCTGAGCGGTGGCCGCCGTCCCGGGGAGCGCTCCGCGCACGGTCATGACGGCCTGTCGGCGTTGGGCCCGGTGCCGTTCGGCCCGTTCCCGTGGTTGTTGTGCGGGGCGGCCGCGTCGGGTGCGCCGACGACCACCACACGGCCTCCGACGTGGACGACGTCGACCTGCGTCCCGTACAGCTCCGAGAGGACGGAGGTGGTCATCACCTCCCCCGGCGGACCGATCCGGAACCCGCCCGGGGCCAGGTACAGGACCCGGTCCACCATGCCGAGTACGGGGTTGATCTCGTGCGTCACGAACACGACGGCGGTGCCGGCCGCGTGGCGCCGCCGGTCCACCAAAGCGGTGACCGTGCGCTGGTAGTGCAAATCGAGGGAGAGCAGCGGCTCGTCGCACAGCAGGACGCGCGGGTCCGCGGCGAGGGCCTGGGCGACCCGTACGCGCTGCTGTTCGCCGCCCGAGAGCCTGCCGAGCGGTACGTCCGCGAACGGTGTCACCCCGACCGCCGCCAGGAGCTCGTCAGCGCGGTGGCGGTCCGCGCGGCGGGCGGGCCACGGGCCCCACCGGTGCCCGTCCATGCCGAGCCGTACCAGGTCACGGGCCCGCACCATGGTGTGCGCGGGCAGCGACCTGTGCTGCGGGACGTAGCCGATGTGCCGGCCGGTGTGCGCGTGGCCGGGGGCGCGGCCGAGAACGGTGAGGGAGCCCGCTGTGAGGGGCCGCCGCCCCAGGATCACCCGCAGCAGGCTGGTCTTGCCGGAGCCGTTCGGGCCCAGCACCGCCAGGAATTCTCCGGGCCGCACGTCGAGGTCCAGTCCCCGCCACAGCTCACGGTTGCCGTATGCGAGGGTCGCGTCGCGCAGGCTGATCACCGGGTCGGTGTGTCCGGGGCTCCGGCCGGCGGCGCGGCGGGAGAGCGGCTCGATGGCCTCCGTACCGTCCATGACGTGTCCGATTCGCGGAGTGAGGGCTGCCTCTCCTGGGGTTACTTCTCCAGTGCGCGCCCGAGTGCGTCGACGTTGTCGGTCATCCAGGCGATGTAGTCCTTTCCTGGCGGCAGGGTCTCGGTGACGGGGACGACCGGGATGCCGTTGTCGCGGGCGGCCTGCTGGACCCGCTCGGTCTGGGGGCTGGACGTCTGCTCGTTGTACACGAGCGTTTCGGCCTTCCTGTCGGCGAGCAGGTCGAGCGTCTCGCGCAGGACCCTGGGGGAGACCTCGTCGCCTTCCTCGACGGCCTCGCTGAAGTCCGGCGGTGTCACGTTCCGCAGTCCGCACGCTTCGATCATGTACAGCGGTACGGGCTCCGTGACGGCCACGGCGGCGCCCGCGTGGTCCTCCCGGATGCGCGCCTCCGCGTCCTCGACGGCCCGCAACTTCTCCTTGAAGTCGGCAGCGTTCTTCCGGAAGGCGTCGGAGCCGTCCGGGGAGGCGGTGGCCAGGGCGGCTGCGATCCGGTCGGCCAGCCGGCTCATCGTGGGCATGTCGTACCAGACGTGCTCGTTGAACTCTTCTTCCCCGGGGCGGTACATGCCCGAGACCTCGACGGCGTTGACGACCTCGGCCGAGGAGTTGTTCGCGCTGCGCAACAGGTCGCCGACGAAGCCGTCGTAGCCGCCGCCGTTCTCGACGACGACCTCGGCCCGGGACAGCTCCAGCCGGGTGCGAGTGTCGGCCTCGTACGAGTGGGGGTCCTGCGCGGGGTCGGTGATGACCGATACCACCCGTACGCGGTCGCCGCCGATCTGCCGTACGACGTCCCCGTACACATTGGTCGAGGCGACAACGGGGACGATCGCGGGGGATGGGGCAGAGGCGGGCGTCACCGAAGCGCCACAGCCAAAGAGCGGTACGAGCACGGCAGCGGTGACGACCACCAGGCCGCGGCCTGCGAACGCGCGCATAACGGTCCTCCCACCGGGGACGAAGCCGAAACGGTTATCACTTGAATTGTCGCGCCGTCGGCGTGGTCCTTCCACCGGAGGCATCAGTGGCGCGGCGCGGCGCGGGTACGCGCGCCACCGGAGGCAACGACACGCTGGCTGACGGGGGCGGCAGCCGCGGGTCCCGTTGTCAGGTTCAGCCCTCGTCGTCCTCCGGGAAGTCGCCGACCTCGTCCACGACCTCCGCGGCGACCAGGCCGCCCGCCACGCCGACGGCTGCGAGGCCCACGGCGCCGGCAGCCGTGGCCGTTGCCCATGCCGGGGCCGGTGTGCCCGTGACCGTCGTGGTGATGGCCGTCGTGCCCGTGATGCACGTGAGAGGTGTCCACCGGACGCGTCAAACCGAAGAAGCCGCCCGGGCGGCGCCCGGGCGGCTCGTTGTCGTGTCGGTCAGAAGAGCGAGTACAGCAGCTTGTTCGGGGAGCCGCTGCCGGCGCTCTTGACGACGCCGCTGGTGGCGTTGGCGGTCACGGCGTCACTGACCTGGGCCGGGGTGGCCGACGGGTTGGCGGCCAGGTACAGGGCGGCCGCCCCGGCGACGTGCGGGGTGGCCATGGAGGTGCCGCTGATGGTGCTGGTGGCGGTGTCGCCGGTGCTCCAGGCGGAGGTGATGCCGACGCCGGGTGCGAAGAGGTCCAGGCAGGTTCCGTAGTTGGACCAGGAGGACTTCGTGTCGGTCTTGTCGGTCGCGCCGATCGTGAGGGCCTCGGGGACGCGGGCCGGCGAGTATTTGCAGGCGTCCTGGGCCTTGCCGCCCTGGTTGCCGTTGCCGGCGGCGATCGCGTAGGTGATGCCTGAGGCGATGGAGTTCTGTACGGCCGCGTCGAGGGTGGAGTTGGCGCCGCCACCCAGGCTCATGTTGGCGACGGCGGGCTTGACGGCGTTGGCGGTCACCCAGTCGACTCCGGCGACGACGCCGGAGATGGTTCCCGATCCGTTGCAGTCGAGGACGCGGACGCCGACGATCGAGGCGGCCTTGGCGACGCCGTAGGTGGTTCCGGCGGTGGTTCCGGCGACGTGGGTGCCGTGGCCGTTGCAGTCGTTGCCGTTCTGGCCGTCGCCGATCGTGTCGGCGACGATCCGACTGGGCGGCCGGGCAGCTCACCACCGACCTCGGCACCTCCCTGGTCAGCGGCCGGCCGGTGGTCGGCATCCTCGCCGGCACCGTCGGCACCACCCTGGTACTCGGCGTCGTGCTGCCGGCGGCCGTCCTGCTCGGCGTCTCATCCGGGCTGTGGGAGGGCGGCCGCCTGTACCGGACGGTCACCTCGGTGACCCCTCGCACCGAACGTCGTACCGGACTTCATGCTGGCCCTGCCGATCGTCGCCGGGCTGTCCCTCAAGCTCGGCCTGCCGCCCGCCACCTGGATGGGTGTCGCGACGCCGGACCTCCTCGCCGAGCCCGCGCTGCTGGTCCTGCCGGTCACGGTGGTGGCCGCGCGCGTGGCGCGCCGCGGCGCTTTCCCCGACGCGACAGCCGCCCGGGCTCAGCGCTTGCGGCTCGGAGCGCCGGGGCCGTGCGGATCGGACACGGCCCCGGCGCGCTGCGACCCGGTCAGCTCTTGAGCTCGTCCAGGTACTTGGCGAACTTCTCCAGGCCGTCGATGTTGCGGGGCCCGCTGATGCCCTCGTTGTAGTCGAGGATGAAGAAGTTGTTCTTCTTGACGGCAGGCAACCCCTTCGTGTGGGGGGACTTCCTCAGGAAGTCGATCTTCTTCTGGGCGGGCAGGTCTCCGTAGTCGAGGATCATGATGACCTCCGGCTCCGCTTTGGCGACGGCCTCCCAGTTCACCTGCGTCCATCGCTGGTCGAGGCCGTCGAAGACGTTCTTGCCGCCGGCGGTCTTGATGATGTCGTTGGGCGGGACCTGGTTGCCCGCGGTGAAGGGTTGGTCGGTGCCCGAGTCGTAGAGGAAGACCGGGACCGGATCACCCTTGGGTGCCTTCGCCTTGACGGCCTCCACCCGCTTCTTCAGCCCATCGACGACCTCATCCGCCTTGTCCTCGACCTGGAAGATCTTGCCCAGCCGATCAAGGTCGGTGTAAAGGGCTTCGAACGGGGTGAGCTTCTCCGGGTACTTGGGGTAGTTGAAGCAGCTCTCGCTGTGCATGAAGCTCTGGATCCCGAGCTTGTCCAGGATCTCCGGGGTGATGCCCCGCTCATCCTTGAAGCCCGAATTCCAGCCGGCCAGGACGAAATCGGACTTGGCCTCGACCACGAGCTCCTTGTTGAGGAGATCGTCACTGAGCATCTTCACCTTGGCGTAGTCGCTCGCCCACGGGGACTCCTCCACCGGCGGGTTCGCCGGCGGCATCACGTAGCCGTGCACGTGGTCGACCAGCCCGAGGCTGAACAGCTTGTCGGCGCTTCCGCCTTCGTACGCCACGGCGCGCTTGGGGATCGTGTATTCGACCGGCTCACCGCACCTCTTGACGGTGGCCTTCTTGGGTGCCTTGGCGTCCGTTTCCACTTCGGCGCCGCAGCCGCTGAGCAGCAGTGTGGCCGCGAGCGCGGAGCCGAGGATGGTGTGCTGCCGCACCGTGCGGGGAGATCGAGTCATGGTCATACCTTGTGGTGCCTTTCACAGGGAGGGGTTGAGCGAATACAACAACTGCGGGTCACCCGTCAGCGGGTGGGACACGACGCTGGCCTTGACCCCGAACACCTCGTGGACGAGGTCCGTGGTGAGTACGTCCTCGGGCGTGCCGGTGGTGACAAGGCGGCCTTCACAGAGAACCCCGAGGCGGTCGCAGGCAGCCGCGGCGAGGTTGAGGTCGTGCAGCACGACCAGGACGGTGAGTCCCGAGCCGCGCAGGAGCGAGAGCAGTTCGACCTGGTGCCGTACGTCGAGGTGGTTGGTCGGCTCGTCCAGAACCAGGATCTTCGGCTCCTGGACGAGCGCACGGGCCAGCAGGACACGCTGGCGCTCCCCGCCCGAGAGCGTCAGGACTCCGCGCCGGGCGAGGTGGCGGATGTCGAGCCGGTCCATCGCGCGTTCGCACAGCTCCCATTCCCGACGGCTGAGCGCCTGGTTGCCCTGAAGGTGCGGTGCGCGTCCGAGTGCGATGACCTCTTCGACCGTGAAGTCGAGATCGACGGCGCCGTCCTGGGTCATGGCCGCGATGACCCGCGCAGAGCGGCGCACTGCCAGGCGGGAGAGCTCCTCCTCGCCCACCCAGACGGTGCCGGAGCTGGGGCGGAGCGCACGGTACACGCACCTGAGGGCAGTGGACTTGCCGCTTCCGTTCGGGCCGACCAGGCCCACGACCTGGCCACTTTCCACGTCCAGGGACAGGTCACGTACCAGGCTCCTGCCGTCGGTCACCACAGACAGCCCGTCAAGTCTGAGTTCCATCTCAGCGGCCTCCGAACATGTAGCCCTTGCGGCGCATCAGGGTGACGAACACCGGCACCCCGACGAGAGCGGTGATGACGCCCAGGGGCAGCTCACGCGGTGCCACCAGCGTCCGGGACACCAGATCGACCCAGACCATGAAGATCGCTCCGGCCAGTGGCGCCACGGCCAGCACGCGTGCGTGGGTGGCGCCGACGACCATGCGCACCACGTGGGGCATGACCAGTCCGACGAAGGCGATGGCGCCACTGACGGCGACCATCACTCCCGTCACGAGCGAGGCCAGGACGAGCAGGGCCTTGCGGTGCCGGTCGGGGCTGATGCCCAGACTCGCGGCGGTCTCGTCCCCGAGTGCCAGCACGTCGAGCGCCCGGCCGTACCGGTACAACACGACCAGGCCGAGAACGATGACCACGGACACGACCGGGAGCACACCCCAGCTCGCGGCGCCGAAGCTGCCCATGGTCCAGTACAGGACCATGCTGGTCGCCTCGCTGTCCGGCGCGAAGTAGATGATCAGGCTCATCACCGCTTGGAAGCCCAGCGACATGGCCACGCCCGTCAGGACGAGGCGCAGCGGGGAGAGCGTGCCTCGGCTGGAGGAGGCGGTATACACCAGGAGCGACGCGACCAGGGCTCCGATGAAGGCACCGGCCGACACCGCGTAGATGCCCAGCGCCGCCAGTCCTCCGGTGACCGTGACACCGACGGCTCCGACGGACGCGCCCGAGGAGACGCCCAGCACGAAGGGGTCGGCGAGCGCATTGCGCACCATGGCCTGGATGGCCACGCCGATCGCGCTCAGCCCAGCTCCCACGAGCGCCGCGAGCAGCACCCGTGGGGTACGGATCTGCCAGATGATCTGGTAGGTGGTCGCCTCGTCCGCGGCGATACGGCCGCCGCTCACAGCCGCCCACAGATACCGGGCGGTCTCCCCCGGCGTGATCACGGCGGCCCCCAGACCGATGGCCACCACGATCGAGGTGAGGAGAACGACGAACAGAGCGGCGCAGGCAAGCACCAGACCCTTACGGGAGGCGAGCCGGCCCTTCACCCCCGACGCGGGTTCGGGGGGTGCCGCGCCGGCTGACGTATCGGCGCCTCTGCTCGCCGATGGCGCAGTGATCGCTGGCGGTGACATGGAACTCGGCCTTCCAGGTTGAACGGAACGTACTGATCAGGCAGGTGGCGTTCGCCCGTGGGTGTGAACCGGCTCAGGGCAGGTCGATGGGCAAGGTCATGCCGTCGAGCGCGCGGGCGGAGGGGGAATCGTTGCTCTCGGGGAGCATTCCGATGGCATCGAGCACGACGCGGCGGAGGCGCTGGGTGTTCTCGGCGAAGACCTTGAAGACCTCTTCCTGGGCAACGCTCTCCGCCGCGTCGATGCCCGCGTCCAGATCGGTCACGAGGGCCACCGCGGCGTAGCCGAGGGCGAGTTCCCGGGCCAGGACCGCCTCGGGGTGCCCGGTCATGTTCACCAGTGACCAGCCGGCCGCCGCGAACCACTGTGACTCGGCGCGGGTCGAGAACCGGGGGCCTTCGACCACGACCATCGTGCCGCCGTCGACCGCCTCGATCCCGGCTGCGGCAGCTGCTTTGAGGAGCGCTTCGCGGCCGTGCTCGCAGTAGGGGTCGGCGAACGAGACGTGGACGGCACCTTCGTCGTAGAAGGTCTGGATCCGGCCGCTGGTCCGGTCCACCATCTGGTCGGGGACCACGATGGCGCCCGGGCCCAGCTCGCGCCGGAGTGAGCCGACCGCGCAGGGGGCCAGGATCTGGCGCACTCCTACGGACCGCATCGCCCAGAGGTTCGCCCGGTAGTTGATCTTGTGTGGCGGAATGCGGTGGCCACGGCCGTGCCGGGGCAGGAACGCCACTCGCCGCCCCTCGACCGTGCCCAGCATCAGGGCATCGGACGGTGGACCGTAGGGCGTGCCGATCCGGACCTCTTCCGCGTCGTCCAGCAGTTCGTAGAAGCCACTGCCTCCGATAACGCCGATGTCGGCCACCGGGGTGTTGCCGCTGACGCTCATGTGGGTGTTTCCTTTTCCCGTCTTGTTCTTCGGTGCAGCCGAATGTCGTCCAGGGCGGGGACCGTCGGGTGTCCGGCCACCTCCGGACCGCGCGGGTCTCCGGGGCGCCGCACGGCCACAGCCCTCCACCCCACGGCGGTGGCCGCGTCCAGTTCCTCTCCCACGTCGCTGAAGAAGACCGTTTCGTGTGCGGGGACGCCGAGGGCACGTGTGATGGCCCGGTAGGACTCCGGGTCCCGTTTGCCGCCCGCGCTGGACAGGTCGAAGTAGCCGTTCAGGAGCACGCTCAGGTCGCCGTGGTCGCTGTGCGCGAACCAGTCACGCTGAGCTGTCGCCGACCCCGAGGAGTAGATGTAACGGTCGATACCCGCCTGCCGCCATCGGGTCAGGGCCGCGGGCACGTCGTCGTAGACGTGGCCGGTCAGCGTGGAGCGGGCGTACCCCTCGGCCCAGATGAGCCCCTGGATCCTCTTCAGCGGCGGTGCCTTGACGTCCTGGTCGGACCAGGTGGTCAGCGCCGCGACGGCCCCGCCCTCGTCGAGGCGAGGATCACCGGTGCGGGTCCGTATCTCTTCCATCAGCTCTGTCCATGGAGGCTCGCCCCGGTGGGCCGCGAACCAGCAGGCGAAGCGCTCCCGCGCGTACGGGAAGAGCACCTCGTGCACGTGGGAGGCGGAGCCTGTGGTCCCCTCGATGTCGAGGACCACCGCCCGCACCGTCGACACGATCACGTCGCCGCCTCCGGCGTCAGGAGCACGTCGAGGCGGGGGAATCGCTGGGCGATGGGGTCGCCGGTGAAGTCGCCCACCCAGCCGTCCTCCTTCTCGAAGAAGCGGATCGCGGCGAACTCGGGACGCGGGCCCATGTCGAACCAGTGGCGGGTGCCCGCTGGTACGGAGAGCAGGTCGCCCGCCTCGCACACCACCGCGTGGACCCGGCCGTCGAGGTGGAGGTAGAAGCAACCCGTACCGTGGGCGAAGAAGCGCACCTCGTCCTCGGCGTGCCGGTGCTCTTCGAGGAAGGTGGAGCGCGCGTTGGCTGCCCGTTCCTCCCACTCGGGGCTCTCTTCCGGGTGGAGCTGAGCGACGTCCACCAGGCTCAGCCCTTCCCGCGCGCACAGTTCGTCGATCTCGGCGCGGTAGCGGGACAGCACCTCCTCCGGGCTGGTGTCCGGTGTGATGGTGCCGCGCAGCGGCCAGCGGCCGAACGCCACCGAGCAGGCTTGCAGGGTCTCCGCGATGCGGTCGTGGTCCCGGGTGCGCAGCAGCACCCTCCCGGGGTCGTCCTCCGGCATGACCTGAAGCAGGGTCATGAGTTCAGCCTTCCTTTCCTTCCGCGGGCAGCCCGGGACCGGCGAGTAGCAGCAGCCGGCAGATCGATTCCAGGCATTCCAGCCGGTTGCGGGCCTGGGCGAGGTCGCGTCCCCATGTGGTGATGCCGTGGTCGGTGATGAGAAGGGCAGGAGGTGCGTGCTGTGTGGCAGCCAGGTGGTCGGCCACGTCCGCGGCGATCCGCGGAACCTCGGGCCAGTTGGGAAAGACGGGCACCTCGGTACGTGTCGGGTCGGCCAGGCCCAGGCCCTTGAGCAGTTCGAACCGCTCGATGCGGAGCGAGGTCAGGCGCGTACGGTGGCCGGTGCGACACGCGACGGCCGTGGCGTAAGGGGAGTGGACGTGGATGACCGCACCCGCGTCCGTGGTCCGGTAGATCGCGGAGTGGATCGTCGTCTCGGCCGACGCCCGCAGCCGCCCTGGGGCTGCCTCCTCTCCCGTGTCAGCCAGCACGACGACCATGTCCTCCGCGGTCAGTTCCCCCTTGTCCCGGCCGCTGGCGGTGATCAGGACCGCCCTGCCGGGCAGGCGCACCGAGACGTTGCCGGCGGTGCCCGGCATCCAGCCGCGCTCGTACAGGGTTCGTGAGAACGCCGCGAGTTCACTTCCGACGCGTACTCGTTCGGCGTCGTCGATGACCGTGTGAGTCATGCCGGCACCTCACGCGGGTAACTCGTGCCGGGGGAACCGTGGGGCCTGAACACCTGGACCTCGGAGACGATCGCGGTGACCAGTTCGGCCGGGGTGACATCGAAGGCGGGGTTGAACACCGCGGCACCGGCGGGGGCGACCGCGACTCCCGCGAATCCCGTCACTTCACTCGAGTCGCGCTCCTCCACCACGATCCCCGAGCCGTCGGTCAGCTCGCGGTCCCAGGAGGACTCCGGAGCGACGATCACGAAGGGGATGCCGTGCCGCGCGGCGGCGACCGCGAGACCATACGTGCCGATTTTGTTCGCCACGTCCCCGTTCGCCGCGATGCGATCGGCCCCCGCCAGCACACAGTCCACCATCCCCCGGGCCATGGCAGCGGCGGCGGCGGAATCCACGCACAGCCGGTACGGCACACCCGCCTCACTCAACTCCCACGCGGTGAGCCGAGCCCCCTGGAGAAGCGGCCGCGTCTCGTCCACGAGCACCTCGGCCACCCGACCGCGCTCGTGCAACTCGATGATCGCGCCAAGTGCGGTGCCGACAGCGGCAGTAGCCAGGCGGCCGGTGTTGCAGTGAGTGAGGACGCGCGCAGGCCGGTCCGGGACCAACGACTGCACCAGGTCGGCGGCCCGTACGACGGCGGCCCGGTTGACCGTGGCGTCCTCCTCCAGCATGGCCATGGCCTCGGCGAGGACGGCCTCGGGCCCGTCGGCGAGCCGCGTCACGGCCCGGCGGACGGCCCAGGCCAGGTTGACGGCGGTGGGCCGAGCAGCCGACAGCCGCGCGGCATCGGCCTTCACAGACGCCAAATCGGTCCTACCGTACGAGCTGTGCCGGTAGGCGGAGAGCGCCACCCCCAGGGCGCCGACCAGACCGATGGCGGGCGCTCCGCGAATGGCCAGCGACGTGATGGCGTCGATCAGTTGATCCACCGTCTCAAGCCGCAGCACGCGGTATTCACGCGGCAATGCCCGCTGATCGACCGCGAGGATGCGCCCGTCGTCCCACGAAAGGGAGTGGGGGCGTGGCGATATCACTGTCTCGCTGTCCCCTTTCATATTCCTGCTCATATGCCCGCCGCCTTGCGCAGCGCGTCGACGCGGTCGGTGCGCTCCCAGGTGAAGTCGGGGAGCTCGCGGCCGAAGTGGCCGTAGGCCGCCGTCCGGCCGTAGATCGGCCGCAGCAGGTCGAGGTCGCGGATGATCGCGGCCGGGCGGAGGTCGAAGACCTCGCCGATCGCGGTCTCGATCCGCTCCACCTCGACCTTGGCGGTGCCGAAGGTCTCGACGAACAGGCCGACCGGCTCGGCCTTGCCGATGGCGTACGCGACCTGGACCTCGCAGCGCGAGGCGAGCCCGGCCGCGACGACGTTCTTGGCGACCCAGCGCATGGCGTAGGCGGCCGAGCGGTCGACCTTGGACGGGTCCTTGCCGGAGAACGCGCCGCCGCCGTGGCGGGCCATGCCGCCGTACGTGTCGATGATGATCTTGCGGCCGGTCAGACCCGCGTCACCCATCGGGCCGCCGATCTCGAACCGGCCGGTCGGGTTGACCAGCAGCCGGTAGCCCTCGGTATCCAGCTTGATGCCGTCGTCCAGGAGCTGCTTGAGCACGTGCTCGACGACGAACTCGCGGATGTCGGGCGCGAGCAGCGACTCCAGGTCGATGTCCGAGGCGTGCTGCGAGGAGACGACGACCGTGTCGAGGCGGACGGCCTTGTCACCGTCGTACTCGATGGTGACCTGGGTCTTGCCGTCGGGACGCAGGTAGGGGATCGTGCCGTTCTTGCGCACCTCGGTCAGGCGCTCGGACAGCCGGTGCGCGAGGTGGATCGGAAGCGGCATCAGCTCGGGCGTCCCGTCCGACGCGTAGCCGAACATCAGGCCCTGGTCGCCGGCGCCCTGCTTGTCGAGCTCGTCGCCCTCGTCACCCGCGGTGGCACCCTCGACGCGCTTCTCGTACGCCGTGTCGACGCCCTGCGCGATGTCCGGCGACTGGGCGCCGATCGAGACGGAGACGCCGCAGGACGCGCCGTCGAAGCCCTTCTTCGAGGAGTCGTAACCGATCTCCAGGATCTTGTTGCGCACCAGCGTGGGGATGTCGGCGTACGCCTTGGTCGTCACCTCGCCGGCCACGTGCACCAGGCCGGTGGTGATCAACGTCTCCACGGCGACACGGGAGGTGGGGTCCTCCCGCAGCAGCGCATCGAGAATCGTGTCGCTGATCTGGTCAGCGATCTTGTCGGGGTGACCCTCGGTCACGGACTCCGAGGTGAACAGACGACGGGACATGAGTCTCCTGTAGGTCAACCGACCCGCGGCACGGGCTCGATGGGCCGGCCGACGGCCGGCAAGCTGCGGGCGCTTCGGGGCGAGCGAGGCGGGGCGACGCGACGGAGAGTCCCCGTGCCCACAAGCGCGGAGAAGTTGATCGTGTCGCGGCCCTCGGCGAGCAGGCCCACCGCGAACCGCCGACGGACGCGTTCCACCGCGGCGACGGGCAAACCGTCGAACAGGTCCCTGAACCTGGTGCCGGACACCAGGGGCCACAACAGGTCGGGGTCGCCGGGCACAGCGAGCGGGACGTACTGCACATCGATGAATGACAGCGAGCGGGCAGCGAGCCAGTCCCGGAACGACCGGGGTGTGCTGATGGGTTGGAGCGGATTGGACAGCCGTGGGACGTCGGGAAGGCGCGGCCGTTCCGGCACGACGGCCCGATGCATCAACTCAGCCAGCGACTCGAACGCGCCCTGGGCCCAGACGGCCACGGCCAGCCGGCCGCCAGGCCGGACCAACCTCAGCAGTCGCTCTGTTCCTGCCGCCACGTCGGGGAACGAGGAGATCCCGAGCGAACACACCACGGCGTCGTAACCACCGGGAGGTGCGGGCCACTCGAGGACGTCGCCGTGGACGAAGCGCACGTTGGAGAGACCGCGGATCGCGGCCTTGGCGCGGCCCCGCTCGAGCGAGGACTCCACGAGGTCGACCGCGTCGATCACGCCGTGCGGGCTGACCTGCTCAGCGGCCGGGATCGCGGACGCCCCCGAGCCGCAGCATGCGTCGAGGACACGCACCCCGGGGCGCAGGCGCGCAGCCTTGACGGTCGCCGCGCCGATCGGCGCCCACAACGCGCTGAACAGTTGGTCGGAGCTCTCCGTCCCTTCTGCCAATCCGGCGGCCACGTCGCGCGGTTCCATGCAAACTCCCGTCCGAGGGTGACAGCGAGAACAACGTACATGAAAATGATTATCAATACTATCTCTCCGGCGATGGGCGCCGCGCCAGAACGCCGAAGCCTCACGCTCCGACCGTCGGCGCCGCCGACAGGACCGGCACCGAGGCGCCCTGGCCCAACTACGGCACCAGCCTCGCCCTCTCGGCCCACGGCGCGGGCATCACCTCGGCGTGGAGCACCGGCGACTGGTGTGGGCGGCGACCGCCTGCGCCCCGAGGCTCACCACGCTCGCCACGAGGGGCTTGCCGAAGGTGAGCGTGCCGTCCTGTCGAAGACGACGGCGGTGACGCGGCCGATGCCCTCCAGGTGAGCGCCGCCCTCGATGAGAGCGCCACGCACCTGCCCGGGTCCCCGGACTCACGCCACGCGCACGGAGTGCGACTGGCCTGCGGACGTCGCCACAGGGTCCACTCGCCCCCTGAGTGGGCATCAGACGATGTTGACAATCATTTTCATCTGATGGATGCTGCTCGAGCCCCGCACCCTCCGCCCCGTCCAGCGGTCGCGGTGCGGGGACCACTCCATGTGATCTCCTGGGAGCAGCATGTCGGTCTTTCGCAGCCGCCGAGAATTCCTCGCCCTCACTGACACCGTCCGCGCCCTGGCGCTCACCGGGTGCGGTGCCGGCTCTGGGGGTGCGGGCTCTGGCAGTGGCGGCCCGGCGGCGGGCGGCATGAGGAAGCCCCGGCGCGGCGGCCGGCTCCGCGGACCGCTCACCGATGGTGTCTTCGACCGACTCATGACAGGTGAAAGGTTTCTTCGCGCACCTGCACAGTCGTGGCCGCCGCCCCGTCCTCCTCTGGGTGGACCTGGCCCTGTCCGCCAAGGCGTGCGTCGGTGTGGCCGGGCTGTCCGGGCCCGTCAAGACACCCCTGTCCCGGTGCGTCGCCGGGCTCCACGAACGCCGGCGCGGCCGGGTGCTGCTGGACGGTGTGGTGCTTGCCGTGCTGCGGCGGTGCACCACCGAGCAGAAGCGACGCGTGCGGTACGTCCGGGCAAAAGCCCGCGCCGCTGCGACGAACGGCATCCGGTGGTCGAGCAGGTAACCCGTACCGCCGTACGACTCCGCGGCAGCGCGCCCGCCGAAGCGCCGGCCGAGGCACATCCGCCGCTGGGCCTGCAGGGGCCGGACGAGAAGACCCTCGAACGGCGCTCCAGTGGCCCGTCAAGCGGCGAGTTGCCACGGGTGGCGCCGGCGCGGGCCGCCATCGCCACCCCCGACGTCCTGGACTGCGACGAGATCACCACGGCCCTCGACCCGGCCGCCACCGCAGCGGTCCTCGCCGGACTCGCCCGGCTCCGCGAGGAGCACGGCACCGCGCTCCTTTGAGTGAGTCACGACCTCGAACTCCTCACCGTCGTCGCGCACCACAGCATCGAAACCGGAGCACCCCACCCGGCGCTGGAGCGGGCCACGCTCACCCGGCACCTCGTACGCGCCATGGATCTCGGTACGGCGCCGGCGGCCACTGACCTGGCCGCGCCGGCCGCACCCGGTTCCTGACTTCACGAGCTTCCACCACACGCCCCGACCACGGAGGACCCATGACCGACCGGACCGCAGCCGGCGCCGCAGCGTCCCAGGACGACGCCCGTGCCCTGCTGGACTCGCTGCCCGACACGCTGCCCCGGGACGAGATCCTCGCGATCAACAGCTCCAAGACCGACATCCACACCACCCGGACGTACGAGTACAACGGCTGGGAATTCATCCTGCCGCCGGGTGTCTTCAAGCCGGGCGACACCAGCCGCATCGTGCACGACCGGCTGCTGGACGGCACGATCCCCGTCAAGGGCAGGTCTTACGCGGCCATGGGCGCCGGCCTCGGGGTCGAGGCCGTCATCGCCGGCACGCTCGGGGCTCGGGAGATCTACGCGGCCGACGTCCACCCGGACAGCGTGGAGACGGCCGCCGAGCATTACCGGCGCATTGTCGGGGACCGGCCGGACACCGTTTTCCGGCCCCTGGTGTCCAACCTCTTCGAGGAGTTCCCCGACTCCGCCCGGCTGGACGTCATCAGCTTCAACCCGCCCGCGGTCTCCACACGGACCAGCGACGATCCGACCGTGGTCCGCAACGTCTGTGTGGGCGCCGAGATCGTCACGCGCTTCTTCGACCAGATCGTCACCCGCGACCTGCTCGCGCCCGAGGGCGAGATCTATCTGATCGTGTCCAACACCGCCGAACTCAAGCGGATCGTCGGCTACGGGATGGAGGCCGGGTTCCGGCCCGAGATCCTGCACCGCCAGACATGGGAGGGCGACGACTGCCAGGCGTACCTGTTCAAGCTCATCCGCCACGACGCCGCCTGACCGGGAGGACAAGACATGCACGATCACATAGCCGAGGCCGTCAAGGAACCGGACGTCGTGACCGTCCCGCCGGGCGCGATCTGTCTGCGCTTCGAGACGATGAAGCTGTACTCGGCCCTCGGCGCCGTACGTCACCTGCTGGAGACCGGACAGGTCAAGCCCGGCGACACCCTCGTCGACAGCTCCAGCGGCATCTACGCCCACGCGCTCGCCCTCGCCTGCCACCGCTATGGCCTCAACTGCCACATCGTCGGCTCGACGACCGTGGACCGGACCCTGCGGGTCCAGCTGGAGATCCTCGGCGCCACCCTGGAACAGGTCCGGCCGTCCAAGAACCTGCGCCTGGACCAGAACCTCCGCGTGGAGCGGATCGGGGAACTGCTGCGCGAGAACCCGCACTACCACTGGATGCGGCAGTACCACGACGCCACCCATTACCTGGGTTACCGGGACGTCGCCGACCTCATCCGCAAGGAGGTCCCGGAGGGCCCGCTGTCGCTCGTCGGGGGCGTGGGCACCGGGGCGTCCACCGGTGCCATCGCCACCTACCTGCGCGAGGCGGGCCGGGACGTGACGCTCGTCGGGGTGCAGCCGTTCGGCAGCGTCACCTTCGGCGCCGAGCACGTCACCGACCCGGACATGATCATCGCCGGTATCGGCAGCTCCATCCCCTTCCAGAACGTCCGGCACGACCTGTACGACCGCATCCACTGGGTCAACTTCGACTACGCCATGTCCGGCGCCGTCGAACTCCTCCGCGCCAGCGGCATCTTCGCCGGCCTGTCGGCCGGCGCCGCATACCTCGCCACCCTGTGGGAGCGGGAGCGCGACTCCGACAGGACGTACGTCTTCCTCGCCGCCGACACCGGGCACCGTTACGTCGACAGCGCCTACGCCAACCACGCCGACGCCGTGGGCCTCGGATCGATGCGGCCCCACGAGGTCACGGCGCAGGACGAGCTACGGCACCCGTGGTCCGCCATGGACTGGCCGCCCACCGACAGCGCGCTGCTGCGTGACGCTCCTGTGCTGGTGCCCGAGAGGGCCTAGCGGCGCCTGCCGGGGCCGACCGATCGCCCCCTTCGTACCGTCTTTCACCGGAAGGTGTCCCATCGATGTCCCTCGACGAGCAGCTCTCACGCGGTTTCGTTCTCCTGCCCCGCCTCCTCGACGTCGCCGAGACGGCGGCTCTGGGCGAGGCGGCGGAAGCCGTGCTCGCGCGCGTGACGAAGAAGACACCTGAACGGGTGGCCGACGTCACCGTGTGGCCGGACGGACACCGGCTGGAGCAGGTGGACGGCACCACCGTCCACTGGGAGCCGGACGCCCGTCCGCCCGCGGTCCGCAGCCTCGCGCCGGTCACGCACCTGCACCCGGCACTGGACGCCCTGTGGACGGACGAGCGGGTCACCGGCCCCATGCGGCGGATCGTAAACAGCGAGCGGCTCGGGCCGTTCACCTCCAAGCTCAACTTCAAGCGTGCGGGAGTCGGTTCGGAATTCCGCTGGCACCAGGACTACCCGTACTGGTACTGCTGCGCCGGGCCCGACGCCCGGGACGTCGCCACCGTGATGATCTTCCTCGACGACGTCACGGCCGACAACGGCGCCCTGGAGATCGTGCCGGGCAGCCACCTGGCCGGTCCCGCGCCGCGGGACCGCTCCGAGCCCACCGGCCTGCTGGTGGACGTCGCGCGCACCGATGCGAGCGGCGCGGTCACCGTCGAGGCACCGGCCGGCTCCGCCCTGATGTTCCCCGGGCTCATCGTGCACCGCTCCGGCCCCAACCGGACGTCACGGGACCGGCGTTCCCTGCTGCTGTGCTTCCAGCCCGCCGGACGCCCCACACTCCCGGGGCTCCCCTACCGGGCGGAGCGGCTGGCCGACCTTCCCTGACTTCCCTCCCTTCCATCCCCCCGAGAAAGAACCGATATGCCTCTCTCACAGCCGTACTCCGTACCCGAGCTCCAGCAGGCCGTCCTCGACGGCGCCTACGGGCCGCGCCCCCAGGAACTGGCCGTCACCAGCGCCTTCTGGCTCCACCACACCACCCGGCTCGCCGGCAGCCAGGTCACCTACCGCAACAGCTACCTGCTGATGAGGTCCGGCGACGCCTTCGGCGCCTGCTCCTTCGAAACCGGCGAGGTCGCCCCCGACTTCTGCGCCGACGCCTCCGGGCACACCCTCGACACCCTGATCCGGCACGACTCGGCGCCGGTGCGCATCGCCGCGCTCGACGCCTACCTCGGGCGCGTACAGCCGCACCGCAGCGCCGCGAACGCCGAACCCGTCATTCTTCCCACCGGAACGCCGGAAGAACGCGCGGAGGCCAGGGACGCGGCCGTCGCCGGGCTCCTCGACATCGCGCCCGGCGCGAAAGTCGCCCTCATCGGCGTCGTCAACCCGCTCGTCGCCGCGATACGCGAGCAGGGCGGCACCCCGCTGCCCTGCGACCTCAACCTGCGCACCACCAACTGGGGCGACCCCGTCACCGACGACATGACGCAGGTCCTCGCCGAGGCCGACGCCGTGGTCGCCACCGGCATGACCCTCAGCAACGGCAGCTTCGACCAGATCCTCGAACACTGCCGCAAGCAGGAACTCCCGCTGGTGGTGTACGCCCAGACGGGCAGCGCGGTCGCGCGCGCCTTCCTGGGTGCCGGCGTGACCGCGCTGTCCGCCGAGCCCTTCCCCTTCTCCCAGTTCAGCGCCGACGCCACCGCGCTGTACCGGTACCGGGCGGAGCAGGCATGAGCAGCGAGACCCAGGGCGTTACGGCCTCCCCAGAGGCTCCCGCTGAGGCCACCGACACGGTCGTGGGGCAGGCTGTGACGGGCGACGGAGCCGTACCGGGCGATTGGAAGATGACCCGCCTCCTGTGGCCGTTCATGCTCGCCTCGGCCGTCGGGCTGGTGCCCTTCACCATCTACAGCACCTTCCTCGTGCCCATCGCCCACGCCGCGGACGGCGGCGTCGCCGCCCTCGGCCAGCTGCGCGGCCTCGGCGGCCTCGCGGCGTTGGCCGTGGGCACCGCGCTGGCACCGCTGATCGACCGCGTACGCAAGGAATGGGCGGCCGCAGGGGGACTCGCCGTGCTGGCCGTCTCCGCCGCGCTCGGCGCGAGCGGCGACTTCCTGCTGCTGGCGGCCTTCTGCCTGCTCGTCGGCGCCGGTACGGCGGTACTGAACCCGGCGCTGACGGCGGCCGCCGCCGACCGCTTCGACAACGAGGCCGCCGCGGGCCGCGCGGCGACGCTGATCACCGCCACGCAGTCGTTGACCGCCCTCCTCGCGGCGCCGCTCGTCGCTCTGCCGGCCCTGCTGTGGGGCTGGCAGGGTGACCTGTGGGCCATCGCCGCGATCTCGGCCGTGCTGGCCCTGTACTTCCTCCTCCGGGGCCGCCGTCGCCACGATGTGGGTGGCGCGGCGGAGAAGGTCGAGAAGCCGGGGTACCTGGAGTCGTTCCGGCTGCTGGGAGCCCTGCCCGGAGTGGTGCCGCTGCTGCTGGTCGCCATGCTGCGGACGGCGGCCTTCATGGGGTACCTCGCCTACCTCGCGGCCTTCTACGACGAACGCTTCGGTCTCGGACCCGAGACGTTCGCGATCGTGTGGACGCTCAGCGGCACGTCGTTCTTCCTCGGGAACCTGTTCGCCGGGCGACTGCTGAGCGCCGAGAAGCCGAGGATCCCCAGCGAGCGCCTGATGGCACTGGCGCTGCTGGTGGCGCTGTCCGCCCTGGTCGGCGTCTTCTTCACGGAGTCCCTGTTCCTCGCCCTGCCGCTGACGGCACTGGTCGGCGTCGGACACGCGACGGTGGCGGCCTGCGTCACCACGCTGCTCGTGCGACGCTGCGGTTCCCTGCGCGGCACGGCGCTCAGCATCAACGCCGCCGGCATGAGCTTCGGTGTCTTCCTCGGCGCCGGACTCGGCGGTGTCGGGCTCGCGCTCGGCGGATACCCCGGTACGGCGGCGGTGCTGGGCGGGCTGACACTCGTGGCACTCGTCCTCGCTCGGCTGGTGGCCCGGTCCACACCTCCGCCCACGATGGACTGAGGCCCCACCGCATGTCCCGAACACGGCATGCGATCGTCATCGGGCCCGGGGCCGGCGAGCCGTGCAACGTGCTCCGCAGGCCCCGGGCGTCGTACCGCAGGAACAGCGTTCATCAGGGAGTCAGTTGTGACGGTCACAGGGGCGGAGACCAGCCGGCGCATGACACGCCAGCGCGCCGCCGTCGGACAGGCCCTCGCCGACTGCCCCGGCTTCGTCTCCGCCCAGGAACTCCACGCGCTGATGGGCGAGGCGGGTGTCCGCGTAGGGCTCACCACCGTCTACCGGGCGCTGCAGGACCTGGAGCGGGCCGATGCCGCCGACGTCGTACGCGACGACGTGGGAGAGAAGCTCTACCGGTACCGCCCCGAAGCCGAACACCGCCACTACCTCCTGTGCCGTCGATGCCGCCGCAATGAGCCCTTGGACACAGATGTTGTCGAGGACTGGGTCGCCGCCGTCGTACGCTCGACGGGCTTCGAGGAGGTCGAGCACACACTGGAACTCATCGGAATCTGCGCCGACTGCCAGAACGGCGGGGACCACGTCTGAGGGGAGCCGCCATCGAAGAAGCCCGCGTCCAGTACGCGGAGGAGTACCGCGTCAGACACTTCGAAGCTCAGGAAGCGGCTTGGCGCCACGCCACTCAACTGACGGAATACGTGAGCACCATGGCCTCCCCGCACGCCGTCGGCGTCGCCGCCCGAGTCGCCGAGGACATCGAGTCCGCCGACCTCAGCAGCGTGGCAGGCACACCGGCGTTCTGCGTCAACGATCGCCGACACCACGGCCCCTACGACATCACGAGCCTGTCGGCGGCCGTCCGGGACCTGGACCGCGGGCGCCAGCAGACAACACAATCGAGACAGGAGCACTGGAAAGGGACATTTCCAGATCGTGGGACATGCGTGGGACCGCGCGGCCAACATAGCGTCAGGTGTTCCGCCGACCTGGGAAAACGCTGGAAAGGCCGACGACCTCCGGAGCCGTGTGCGCAGGTTCGAATCCTGCCGGGGGCACAGAAGCCGGAACAGCGTGAACCGCCCGCCGACCTGCGGAAGTGCCAGACTTCAAGAGCGGACCCAGTCCCACTGGGTCCGGCTCTTTTTCGTTGTCGCTCACTCATCGCGAGTGAGTGGCGAGTGGGGCAGTCACCGACAGGGGCTACTCGACTCGCCGTCCGGACTCCTTCTCTTCCTCTTCGTCGTCAGGGAGATGCACGTCGCTGACCGTGATGTTGACTTCGACGACTTCCAGGTCCGTCATCCGCTCGATGGCGGAAATCACGTTCTCGCGTACATCACCCGCGACATCGCCGATCGCCAAGCCGTACTCGACGATGAACTCGAGGTCGACGGCGGTCTGCTTCTCGCCCACCTCGACCTTGACTCCGGCGGTGACCGCCTTACCCGTGCCCGGCATGCGTTCCCGCATGGCCCCCACGCCCCGTGCGAGCCCGCCGCCCATCGCGTGGACGCCTGGGACTTCCCGGGCGGCCATGCCGGCGATCTTCGCGACCACACCGTCGGCGATCGTCGTCCTGCCCCGTGATCCCGGGTCGTTCGCCCCGGGCTGTTTCCGGTCGTCGGCAGCCATCATCACGGTTGCCCTCCCACGTGTAGGTAGTGGTTGCGTCACTTCTTTCACGCTAACGCCGACAGCCCACCAACGCCGCTGGGGGAGGCATGGCGCTCCCCCACTGCGGGCGCGGGCGGTTCGCCGCGCCTTCAAAGAGAGCAGGTCGCGACACCCTCAGCCAGGCAGGATGACCCGCGGCGGCGTTTCAGGGTTCGTCCGACTTGTCATGGTCTGTAACGTGAGCTTGTGCTGATGCCCAAGCGCTTGCCCGTTCGCCTTGCCCCGGTGGGCCCGGCGGCCCCGCCACCCGCGCCGTCCCCCTCGCCCCTCCCCGCCGCGGCCCGGCTCCCGGCTCGTCACCCCTTCGCCGATGCGTGACACGCTCCGGGCGCAGCTGTGGCCCCTGCCGACGCTGGGAGTCACGCTCGCCATCGCCGCGGGCGTGGGGATGCCGCGGATGGACAAGCGGATCCGGGACGACATGCCGCCCTTGTTGCGGGACTACCTGTTCAGCGGTAACGCGGACGCCGCACGGTCGGTGCTGGCGGCGATCGCCGGCTCGCTGGTCACGGTCACCGCTCTGACCTTCTCGCTCACTGTGCTGACGCTGCAACTGGCAAGCAGCCAGTTCTCTCCGCGCCTGTTGCGGACCTTCACCGCGGACCGGTACTTCCAGACGACTCTGGCGCTCTTCCTCGCCACGTTCACGTACGCCCTGACCGTGCTGCGCACCGTACACACCGGCGAGGACGGGCAGACCGAGTTCGTCCCCCAGGCGTCGGTCACACTGGCCTTCCTGCTGACGCTGGCCAGCGTGCTCGCCCTCGTGGTCTTCCTGTCGCACCTGGCGCGCGAGATCCGCGTCGAGACGATGATGAGCAGCGTCCACTCCGCCGCCGACCGCACCATCCACCGGCTTCTACCGGGAGAGCCGGAAGAGACGGGAGAGCCGGAAAAGGGAGAAGAGGGGGAGAGGAGGGAAGAGGCGGACAGGGCACGGCAGAATCGCGCCGCCAAGGACCGTCGTGGCGCTCCGCCGGAACCGCCCCCGAACACTCTGACCCTGACCGTCGGCGCTTCCGGCTTCCTGACCTCCGTGGACGAGGAAGCTCTTCTGAAGGCAGCCGTGGCAGCCGACGCCGTCCTGCTCATCGACCGCGGCCCCGGCAGCTCGCTCATCATCGGCACGCCCATGGGAGCCGCGTGGCCACGCGACGGAGAGCCGTTCGCCCCCGAGACACGGGCACGCCTGGTGGAAGCAGTCGCCGAAGCGGTGATCACCGGTAGCGAACGCACCGACCTCCAGGACATCGCCTTCGGGCTGCGGCAGCTCACCGACATCGCCGCGAAAGCGCTCTCCCCAGGAGTCAACGACCCGACGACCGCTGTCCACGCCCTGTCCCACTCCTCCGCGCTGCTGTGCGACCTGGCACAGCGCGACCTCGGTCCGCACCTGCTGTTCGACGACGACCAGCAGGTCAGAGTGGTGCTGAGGCGCCCGACCTTGGAGGATCTGCTGGATCTGGCGGTGGACCAGCCGCTGCGCTACGGCGCGGCCGAGCCCGCCGTCCTCACCCGCATCGCGATGCTGCTGCGCGAAGTCGCCTGGAGCTGCGCACCTGGGCAGCAGCCGCCCGTCATCGCCGCACTCACCCGACTGCGCTCCACTGTCGAGGCACAGAACCTGCACCCCACCGAGCGTCTCCGGCTGACCGAGCTGACCCAGCTCGTCGAGCAGGCGCTGGCCGGGCGATGGACACACAGCCCGATGCCCTGACCGTACTGCCGGCAGAGACCGTACCGCCGGGCAAAGACTGTACTGCCGGGCAGACTCTCGGCTCCCCTGCTCCCCGTACGGGCACTCCCCTGCTCCCCGTACGGGCACTCCTCGCCGGTACGACACGCGGACGCCGCACGAAGTCGGGCCTGTGTGGCGAGCGAGTCCGCCATCGGGCGGCCCGCTGCCAGGACTGACGGCACGTCACATGACGTCAAGTCACGGCACATCACGTCTGTCACGTCACGCGGCGGGCCGTACACGCTCAGGACCGGGACCCGTGCGTACGCTGGACGCGTGCAGCTACTCCCGGAGCCCGTCCGCCGGCTCGCCGCCTGGTGCGCCGTCGTCCTGTTGGTCTCCGGGGTCGTCTACATCGGGATCCAGCTGTGCGTGGCGCTCCGGCCGGCCGTGGTCCCCGTGCTGCTCGCCCTGCTCGGCGCCGCGCTGCTCCTGCCCCTGCACCGGTGGCTCGTGAAGGTGAAGGTCAACCGGTCCGTCGCCGCCGGGCTCACCTGCATGGCGGTACTCGGTGTGGTCGGCGGTGCCGTGTACATCGTCACGGTCACCCTGGTCGACACCTGGGACCAGATCGTCGCCTCGCTGCGCAAGGCGGTGCGTGATCTGGCCGATCAGCTCGGTGCGTCCGGCACCTCCCTGGACGATCTCGCCCAGGATGCCCTGGACATGCTGGGAAGGTTCGGGGGAACGGCCGCCTCGGGCATCGTCAGCGGGGTCGGCTTCGCCGTCCAGGCGCTGGGCATGGCGGTGCTCGCGCTGCTGCTGGTCTTCTTCTTCCTGCGCGACGCCGATCAGGCCGCCGGCACCCTGCGCTCTCTCGTCCCGCACGGCAGTGCCGAGACCGTCGAGGCGATCGCCCGGCGGGCCTTCGAGGGCGTCGAGGGGTTCATGCGGGGCACCACCGTGGTGGCGCTCATCGACGCGGTGTGCATCACCGCGGGCCTGCTGGTCCTGCGCGTGCCGGGTGCTCTCGGCCTCGGCGCGATCGTCTTCATCGGTGCCTACGTCCCCTACCTCGGCGCCTTCCTTTCCGGGGCCGCGGCCGTGCTGGTCGCGCTCGCCGACCGGGGGCTCGTCATCGCACTGTGGGTGCTGGGGGTGGTGCTCGTGGTACAGGTGCTCGAGGGAAACATCTTCCAGCCCATGGTCCAGAGCCGGACCGTGCGGATTCACCCCGCGATGGTCCTGGTGGCGCTCACCGCGGGCGCGTCCGTGGCCGGAATCATCGGCGTGCTCCTCGCCGTGCCGGTCACCGCCGCCGCCTTCGGAGTCGTCCGCGAGCTGCGCACACGGTACGCGTCGTCCTCGGCCCCGCCTCCTCCGGAGCCCTCCAGCGAGCCGTCCGCGGATGCGTAGAGCCACACCGGACGAATGACACTCCGCGACTCGTCTCGTGGCCCTGCTCCCGCGGGAGCGGGGCCAGTGGCTCGATGAGCCCGATGCCGTCGCCCGGGTGTCGCGCCGGTCGCACGGGTGGACGACCGAGCGGCACTGCACCGATGGAATCGCAGGAGCGGGCGGCCGGCGGGGACGGTGCGGGTGACGGTGGCCCGGACGCCGAAGACGCGCAGTTCACGCCGTTCCCGGGTGCGGGCGAGGCGGGCGTCGCGTGGTGCGGAGGCGAAGCGCGTCGCCGAGTGCAGGAGGTTGGGGGGCCGGTCAGGGGCGCGCGGCGTCGGCCGCTGCCGACTCGTCCGCACTCTCCGCGTCGTCCTCGTGCTGCCACGCTCTCGGCCAGCTGCCGGACGGCGGCGGCGGCCCGGTGATGCCGAGGTCACGCCGCGCGAGGCCGTAGAAGGCGTCGCGTGCCAGGCTCATGCGCCTGACCGCCTTCTCCCATCCGGCCGGGTCGTGCTTCTGGCCGCGCGCGTACAACTCGACGTTCCATACGGCCTCGTGCCACCGGCGGGCTGCCGCTATGGTCTCGGCGTCGCCGATGAGCAGCACGGACTCCCACTCCGCAGCACGTCGCGCTTCGGCCTCGACGATCTGGGCGAGACCCTCCTCCGGGTCGAGCGGGTCCACGGCGTGCTGGAACCCCCTCGCCGCGCCCATCCGCTGCGCGATGTTCAGCTGGTGCTTCAACGCGTTGGCATAGGAGGCGTAGACGTCCAGCCTCCTCTGGTCCCAGCGTTCGGCCTTGGCCCGCCGCCAGCGACTCCGTTCCGTGAGGCTGGTGGCCACGTACGAGCCGGCGGCCCCTACGACGACACCGGCCAGTGCCGGTAGTTGCTCCCACATGCCGGTCCCCCTGCGTCTCGCACGAACGGTCGAGGACACAGTGCCGTACTCGGCGGTCACGGGCCAGACGGCCGGGCCGCCGGCTGCCGTGTGCTGCCGGTCCGGTGGAGACGGGGAAGTCTGGTCACGCCCCGCCCCACACCTCCGCCCGTCGCGCCACGTCGAAGAGCCGGTCCGCCTCTCGGACGGTGAGTTCGCCCGACAGCGGGGCCAGGGCCGAGACCTGGCGTTCGCGGTAGACGCGGACGTCGGTCAAGGTGGCCGCGACGTCGAGGGAGGCGGCGTCCACGAAGACGAGCACGGGATGGACGCGGACCGGGAAGTCGCAGTGGCTCCCCAGGACCTTCCGGACGAGGGCGGCCTCGGCCCGGCATTCGGCGATGTACGGGAGCGGGTCGCTGTCGTCGATGCGGACGGTGTCGTCATCGGCCCGCACCGACTGCTGCGGGTGGTATTCGGTACGGATCGTGAACACGCCACCGGGGCCGATCAGCAGGTGGTCGATGTCCGCGCCGTCACCGAGCGGGATCGAGTGCAGGACGCGCCAGCCGTGGCGGGTGAGGCGGCCGACTTCGGCGCCGGTTCTGCGTTCGCCGAGGAGTTCCTTGCGGCGTGACTCGGGCATGGGGCGGCGGCGGAGAAGGCGGGAGCTGAGGCGTTCGAGTCGGCCCGAGTCGGGGGCGGCGGTCGTGGCACCGGCCGGGGAGGATTCCTCGCGCAGCGTCGTGCCGGGGCGGCGGGAGGCGAGGTCGTTCTCCGGGGTCAGCAGGGGGAGCCGGTCCGGCCTGCCGGGGCTTGCGGGCGCCTGTGCCCCCGCCGGTCCGGGCGTGCTCCGTACGGGGGCGCCGCCCGCTGCCCGGGCGGCAGGCGGCGGCAGCTCGACCGGACGGCTCGGGGCGGCAGCGGCAGCGCCGACGGCACCGGCGGCCTCAGCCTCCGCCGCCGGCTCGTCGGTGTCGTCGAAGGCGCCCGGATGGACACGCACCTCCGGCAGTGGGCGGGTCAGGAGTTCGGGGGCACGGCGGGCCAGCATGTCGGTCACGTCGTCGCGGTAGCGGGCGTGGACGACGGTGATGCCGCCGGTCCTGCGGTCCGCCCAGCCGATGGGCGTGCCGTCGGGCAGGTTCACATAGAGCCGGTCGTGCCCGAAGTACTGCCATGCGGTGACCGTCAGTTCCTCGAGCATGCCCCTGCCTCCTTCGCGGTATTGTCCGGTGCCGCCGTAAGGCGGCACCGGCCCCCGTGTGTCCCAGGCTGACCCGCCGACGCGCCCGGCAGAAGGGCGCAGAGCGGGCGCACTGGTCGACGGGCGTCCTCACCGGGCAGGACCTGGGACTATGCCGAGGGTACGTGCCTTGACGCGGCGGACCGGGCGCGGCGGGGCGCACGGGGGAACGGGCCACCGCCCGGGTGCAGGCGCCGAACGGGCCGCGGGGGCAGCCCTCTTGAGCGGTGCCCCGCGCTCCCCTACGGTCGGGACGATGGACCCTGCGACCATCGGACTGCGCGGCGGGGCGAGCGTGGTCACCCCCCTCGTCAAGCGGCTCTTCGTACGGGAAGGGGCGGGCGCCGGACTCGTCGAGCGGGGCGTACGGCTGTCCGGGCTCGTTTCCGGCCGAGTTCCTGGCCGCGGCGCACCACCCCATGGCGGGCTCCGAGCCGGGCTGCTGGGCGGTACGGGTCCTCACCTCCGGGCGGGCGCTGCTGCTGATCGACGGCATCGACGAGGCACCGGCCGAGCGGCGTGAGCTGGTGCGCGGGCAGATCGACGCGCTGCAGCGCACGTTTCCCGGCAACCGCTGGGTGGTGACGTCGCGCCCGACGGCCGTACGCGAACGGTGGCTCGCGGCCCAGGGCTTCACGGAGCTGACGCTCGCCCCGATGACCCGGGACCAGGTGTCGCGGTTCATCCGCTCCTGGCACGCGGCCGCCGCCTCGGACCCCGGCACCGACCACTCCCGTCTCCCCCACTACGAGCGGCGGCTGCTGCACTCGGTGCGGCTCATCAGGGAACTGCGGGGGCTGGCCACCAATCCGCTGATGTGCAGCCTGATCTGCGCGCTGAACCGGGACCGCAGCGGCATCCTGCCGCGGGGCCGCAAGGCCCTGTACAAGGCGGCGCTGGCGATGCTGCTGGAGCGCCGGGACCCCGAACGCGAGGTCGACGCGGACGGCATCGTCATCGACCGCGAGGCCAAGGAACGGCTGCTGCAGAAACTCGCGCACTGGATGCTGCTGAACGACCTGACCGAGGTGGACCGGACCACCGCGGTCAGCATTCTCGACCTCTATCTGCCGGCGATCCCGAGCGCCGGGAGGCAGGGCACCCCGGAGGAGCTGTTCGACCATCTCCTGCACCGCACCGGGCTGCTGCGGATGCCGACACCGGGCGTGGTGGACTTCGTCCACCGCACCTTCCAGGACTATCTGAGCGCCAAGGAGGCCGTAGAGCGGCACGACATCCGCTTCCTGATCAACAACGCGCACCGTTCCGACTGGGACGAGGTGATCCGCATGGCGGTCTCGCTCGCCCGGCCGGACGAATGCGCGCAGATGATGGAGGAGCTGGTCTCCGCCCGGCCCGGGCTGACGGCGGCGGAGGCCAAGTACTGCAAGCTGCTGGCCTCCGCCTGCCTGGAACACGCCACGGAGATGAGCCCCGAGACCCGGGAGATGGTGCGTCAGCGGACCCGTTTCATCGTGCAGCCGGACGGTCTCGACAGTGCGCGCGGGCTGGGCTGGATCGGGCCGATAGCCCTGGAGCTGCTGCCGGACCCGGAGAAGGTCTTTGACGACCGCGCCCTGCTGCTGGCCGCGACCGCGGCCGGGGTGCGGGACGACGCGGCGATCGACTACCTGGTCCGGCTGCGTGACCGGCGCTCACTCGCCGTTCGGGCCGAACTGGCGGGTGCGTGGCGACGGTTCGACACCGAGCGGTACGCGGAGGAGGTGATCGCCCATCTGGACCCGGATGACCTGTACTTCACGGTGACCGGACCGGAGGAGATGGCCGAGCTGCGCCGCCTCGGCGGCCGTGAGCGCATCCAGGTCGCCGAGCTGCTCACCCCCGGCCAGCTGGTCGAGGGCCTGGTCGCGGACCGCCTGACCCACCTGTACCTGCTGGTCCACGACGCCCGCCGGGACCTCGGCCCGCTCAGCGCCTTCCCCCGGCTGACCACGCTGCGGCTGGGGCGCCACGTGGGGCCGGTGCGGGGTGTACCGGAGGGCGTACGGGTGGAGCGCGACGGGGCGTGAGGCGGGGCCTGGCCGGGCCGCGCGGAGCACGTGAGCGGGGCGGGCCGGGTGGGTGGTCGGACCGCCGACCATGCCCGCGGACGTGGCGGGACCCGGGAGTCGTATCCAGCTCCCGGGTCCCTGGGGATGCCACCCGATTGCGCACGCCAGTGGCGTTTAAAGGTACGGATCAGTCATCAGGCCGACGTGTTCTTCCTTTGAACTACCGCACCGTGTAAGAGGTGCAGGCTGGATTCGAACCCGCATCCGCCGGCGTTCGTCCGTACCCGGTCGATCTGGCGATCAGTGGCGATGCTGAATCTGGAGCGAGAGTCTGAGTTTGATCGCGGCTGCCTCTGCCATGTTGGGCCACCCCGGCCCGTGTGGTGCCGGGAGAAGGACTCGAACCTTCACTGTCACCGCGTCGTCAGGCTGAACCTCAGTTTCAGCTTGCGCCCATCACGCGGACCAGGCCTCAATTCCGGGCCGCGTCTGTTGCGCACCCCCGCGCTCGCACGCGGGGGCAATCGTGGGGCCGACGCCTGGCGGCGCCGGCCGGTGTGCCGTCAGCCGAAGAGGTAGCCGAACACCGCGTCGCCGACCCGCTGGTCGGTGACCTCGGCGCCGTTGGCCTCCTCGCGGGCGAACTTCACCGCGTGCTGGAGCTTCTCGACCCGCCCGAGCAGTTCGTTCACCCTGCGCGCCGGGAGCGCTCCGGAGAACTTGACCGTGGTCCAGTAACCGATCGGCACGTCCTCGTAGTACACCTCGACCTGCGCCGGGTGCTTGTCGGTCGCCTCGGCCTTGACGTGGTTGCGCGGCACCTTCTTCGTACGGATCGTGCGTACGGGGTCCGTCTTCCACCAGTCCGTCGACGGGTCCTGCGACCAGGACTCGGCGGCGTCCAGCACGGGCAGCTTCTTCACGAAGGTGTGCAGGTCGGTGAGCTGCTTCTCGAGGAAGAGCAGATAGCTGACCGGTGCTTCGGCGACGAGGGTCCGCCCGTCGACGACGACGTCCGCGCGGGCCGAGCAGTTGGCCCGGTCCTTGGTGGCGGTCACATCGAACAGCCGGGTCAGCGACGCCGACATCTCGCGCAGCACGTCCTCGGCCACGACCTGCACCTGTGTGGACTCGGGCGGCAGTTGCTCGCCCTCCTCGTCCTTCGGCTGGTACGTGCGCGAGATCCCGGCCAGCAGCGCGACCTTCTGCACCTTCTGGTGGGCCGCGGTGATGTCCTGGTACGACTTGCTCTTGACGCCCTTTTCGACGGCGATGATCTGATTGAGCTTCGCCACTTCTCCCCCTTCGAACAGCATCGAACCTACCGGGCGGGGCGGGGCCGGGTCCCGTGGTTTTTCACAGCGCCGGCGGCGAAGAGCCGGAGTCGTCCGCGACCTTCTCGTACACGGAGGACTGCGACCAGTCGGCGCCGGTGTCCGGGAAGTACCTGACTGCTCCCGAGGGCGGCCGGTGCAGGAAGAGCGACGCATCGGACGCGGCGCCGCGACGGACCACGCGTCCCGGTTCAGCTCGTCCACCGCTTCGGGGACCGGGTCGGCGGCGAACCGCATCCGCGGAATGCCGGAGGCGGGAGAGACGGTGACGCCACCGTGGGCGCGGTCGGCGACGGTGCGCCTGCCGCCCGGCCCCGCCGCCGCCCGTGGTGCGGATCCGGTCGCAGTACCGGGCCCAGGTCCGCGGAGTCCGGCTTCGTCCCGGCGGGCACGGCCCCAGCGGCGACCGCGGCAGGACGCGGGCGCGGCCGCCGGTGGTGCCGACGAAAGCAGGACGCGGGCGCGGCCGCCGGTGGTGCCGACGAAAGCAGGACGCGGGCGCGGCCGCCGGTGGTGCCGCCGACGCACGGCCGGTCGCCGCCGTAGTCGACGCCGGACCGCCGGAGCTGATCACGACGGCCTGGGACGGTGTGGACGTGAGGGCGGCGGGGGCGGTCGTGCGGCCGATCGCACCCCGAACCACATCGCCGGTAAACACTCTCCCGCTCCACGGCTGTTACTGGACGAAGGCTTGTCCGGAGTCCGGCGAACAAGAGGGAGTGCTCCCGATGCAGGAACCGATGATGTTGGCGGCCGCCGTGGGCGTGGTGGCCTCTCTGCCGAGAGTCCTGCTGTTCTGGCTGATGTCCAGGGAACGGCGGCGTATCGTGGCCGCCGTCTCCGAGTCCGGGAACGCGACCCTGTTCCTGGACCATTACGGGCCGGGCCGGGCCGGAGTGACGCTGTTTTCCGGCCGGGGGGACGAGAGGGGGAGCCGGTGACCGGGCAGGCGCACACATCGGGGGCGGTGAGGACGGCCGAGCCGTTCGACGGCTTCTTCGCCCGCTCGTTCCCCGGTATGACGGCCAGAGCCCTGCTGCTGTGCGGGCATCCGCAGGACGCCGAGGACGCGGTGCAGGAGGCGTACGCAGCGGCCTTCGCTCGCTGGGAACGGCTGCGTCACTACGACGCTCCCGACGCCTGGGTCTACCGGGTCGTCCGGCAGCGCCTGTGGGCCGTCGCCCGCGACCGGTCGCGTATCCGGCCCGCGGAGCCGGACTCGCTCCAGCCGCCCCCTTCGGCCGGAGTCGAACAGACGGTGGAGGCCCGTGCCGTTCTTACCGCGCTGGCCGAACTGCCCTCCCGGCAACGGACCGTGCTGGTGCTCAACTGCCTGGAGGGCATGACCCAGGAGGCGATCGCCGACGAGTTGGGCCTGACCAGAGGCGCGGTGGCGTCCAGTGTCTTCAAGGCCCGCGCCCAACTGGTGAAGGCGGTGGGCATGTCGGACAAGGCGGACGCCGGGAGCAGCCGACGGGCAGTGCGTGCGAGGCACGACGATCTCGGCCTGGTGCCCTCGCACGCACTGGCGCGGCTTCGGGACCAGACGGCTGCTCCCGCCGACCCCGTCGCCGCGGCACTGCGGCGGACCGAGCTGTGGCTGCGCGCCGCCGTCGCCCGGTCGGAGCGGCCCAGCCGTCAACTGGCCGCCGTACGCGCCGCCTCGGCGGATGTCTGCGCCGCAGAGGCCGAAGGGGAGGAAGAGTGAGCCGGTTACGCCGTTCACTGCGGTCGGCCGCCGCGCTCGCCCTGGTGGTCGGCTTCCATGTGCTGGCCGTCGTCCTCATCGGCGGGTACGCGGTGTTCGGTGTGGTGATGTCCCGGGTGGTCTTCGACCCGGCGGGCGAAAGCGGCCTGCCCCTCCTGCTGACGCAGATCTCCTTCGCAGTCGCCGCTCTGGTGATGCTCCCCCAGCTCATCATCGGAGTCGGCAGGGGGGCCGGTCCGCGCCCCGGCACGGCGGCAGTGGACCTCGACGACGCCTTCGGCCTGTGGGAGACCGTCCTGGACCTGGCCGACCGGATCGGGGTGCCCGCCCCGACGGAGATCCGCCTGACCATGGAGGCCAACGCCGCGGTCAGCGAGCAGGCGGGCGGCCGGATCGAGACGTGGGAACGGCGCCTGTACGTGGGGGTGCCGCTGCTGGCCGGACTGAGGGCCGACGAACTGCGGGCCGTCCTCGCGCATGAACTCGCCCACTACGCACAGGGGCACACCCGCTTTGCCGCGACGGTCTACCGGGGAGCGACCGGCCTGGAAGCGGCACGCGAGAGCTTCGCCAAGCCGGAGGTCGCCAATCCCATCGTCACCGTCTACACGGGCTTCCAGCACCTGACACTCAGTCTGTACGCATGGCTCTACAACGGGCTGTCCTTCGCCGTACGTCGCCGGCAGGAACTGGAGGCGGACGCGGCGGCAGCGGCGGTGGCGGGCAGGGATGCGGCCGTCCGGGCCCTGATGTCCGTGGAAACGGTCGCCGCCGCGTGGGAGGACTTCCGTTCACGGGTGCTGACGCCCATGTCGGTGCTGGGCCGTCTGCCGGACGACCCGGTGCGCGCCTTCCACGCCGCACTCACCGATCCGCGGTACGCGCAGACCCGGGTGCGCCAGGTGGAGGAGGGGGCGTGGCGCCCGGTGGCCGTGCGTCACCCGTTCGACTCGCATCCACCGCTGGAACAGCGTCTGGACGCGCTGCGGGCGCTGCCGGAAGGGCAGGCGGAACCGGACCTGCGCCCCGCCCACGTCCTCGTCGACGACGAAGGGACCCTGCCGGACCGGGTGTTCACAGCGCTGATTCCGCCGCGGTCACCCGGTCGTGAGCGCCTGACGCGGCCCTGGGCCGACTGGCTGACGGAGGCGGCGGAAGGCCGGGCGGTGCGCGCCGTCGAGGAACTGGACCAGGCGATGGGGCTCATCGCCCTGACACGCCCGACGACCGGTGGAGTCCTGGACCTGCTGACCGGCGCGCGCGGTGGCGAACTCGCCGATGCGTTGCGGGACACGGGCTGGGGCGAGCGGTGGGAAGCCGTGCCCTCGCCGCATGCCCTCCGTGGAGCCAGGGCGGAAGAGTCCCGCCGGACCGTCGGGACGTGGTGGACGCAGCGCATGGCCGACCGATGGGAGGAGCGTGGAGAGACCCCGAGCGAGGACCGTGACCGACAGGGCCCGCACGGCGTGGGCGATCAGCGGGAGGCCGATGCCCGGCATGCCGTCCTCGCCCTCGAACTGCTGGCCGGGCACGTGCTCGTGACCGCCGGCCGGGCCCGCTGGACCTTCCGCATGCACGGCCCCGGCCGGGCCGTGTCCGAGGACCCGGCCGCGGCCGAAGCACTGGAGGTGATCCCGGCCGCGCTGACGGACCCGGGCAGCGCTGCCCGGCTGCGCGCCCTTCTGCTGCTGTGCGGGGTCTCGCTCGAGACGGAGCTGAGCACGGCGGGCGCGAACTCCGCCCTGCGGATTCCACCCCAGTCCGTCGCGGCGGAGGAGCCGGAGGGCAAGCCGGAGCGGCCCGCCTTCCCGGTGGTCGTCTTCCTCATGGCCCTGGTCGCGCTGCTGCTGTTCGTGCTGCGCTGGGACATGGAGAACGAGCAGCGCTCACGGCCCCCACTGCCCTCGCTACCGGACCGGTACCCCCCGCCGTCACCTCTCTTCCACCCCACCTGCCCGCCCGGCCACATCCCGTACAGCGGCCTGTGTGTGCGCGTTCCCCCGCCGCAGCCCACCGGTTGAGCCAGGACCGCCCTTCGGGAAGGGGGAAGGGCTGACGTCCAGCACCGTGAAGAGCATCCGCGGGGTGTGCTCGTCCGCCCGGTGAGCGCCGCCGGGCCGGGTCAGGTCGGGCCGGCGCCAGGTCGGGCCAGGGCGGGTTTGGCCGGCGCCAAGCAGGTCAGCGCCAGGTCGGGCCAGGGCGCAGCAGAAGTCGGGACGAGTGGTCCACCATATCCGCCAGTACCGGCGTGCAGTCGGTGTCGCCGCCCAGCGGCGTGAGGATGCCGTGGGCTTCGTCGCGCAAGGAGTCGAGGTCCCGGGCGTAACGGTGGAGGTCGGCGGGGCTCGGAGGAGGGCGGCCGGTTCGAGGCGGGCGGGCGGCGGGAGATGCGCGGGGCGCGGCGTGCAGCGGCAGGAGGCGGTCGGCGGTCGGGAGAGCCGGCGTCGAGGGCGCAGGCGAGCAGACGGGTGAGCGTGCCGTTCAGCAGATCCTCGTTGCGGCCCGAGGCCACGTCCTCCTGTTCGCGCCGGGCCGCCGCGGCCGCTCAGCCCGGCTGCAGGGAGCGCCAGATACGGTCCGGGAGCACACGGGCGGCCTCGTCCAGGTCCATGTCGTACGTGCTGGCCAGCCAGCGGCGGGCGGCCTCCGCCGCCGGGCCGAGGACCAGGACCTCCACCAGCGACGGGGCGATGGGCGCGATCTCCCCCGCCTCCATCCGGGGCCGCATCCACGCCGCGACGGGTGCCAGCATGGCCCCCTTGGCCGCGCGTACCTCTTCGGCGTGGGACGCCAGGTAGCCGGAGTAGGCGGAGGCGTGGATGAACAGGGCGGCGTCGCGATGCTCTTCGGTGAAGCGGAGGTACGCGCGGACCAGGGCCCGGACGCCGGTGCGGGCGGTGCGGGTGCGCTGCAGAGCGGCGATCATCTCGTCGAACAGCTCGCCCGTGCACCGGATGTAGAGGGCCGCGGCCAGGCCGTCGAAGCTGCCGAAGTGGTGGTAGAGGCTGCCGAGACTGACACCGCTGGCGGTGGTGACGGCGTTGACGGTGAAGCCCTGCCCGTCCGACTCCCCGTAGAGGCGCAGTGCGGTGGTGAGCACATGCTCGACCGTTGCTTCGCCGCGTTGCTGCTTCACCATGGCGGACAGCCTAATGGCTCGTCACGCGGCCCTGACCGGGCCGGCCGACCTGCTGCTCGCGGTCCCGCAGGCCGTCCCGGGGAGCCTGCCTTGGAGGTGGCGGGACGCCGGTCCCCGTGTCCGTCCGGCGGATGAGCACGGGGGAGGTGGGCACGGGGGAGGTGGGCACGGGGGAGGTGGGCACGGGGAGATGAGTGAGGCGGAGTGGCCGTCGGCTGCAACGGATCAGTCGGACGCCGCTGGCACACTCCCGTACGGCCCCAGGAAGTGGAAGGCGCCGCCGCGGACCTCGTACTGGAACAGGGACGTGTCGCTCAGCCGGAACGCGTGTGTGACACCCGGGGCGAAGGCGAGGGGCTTGGCCAGGCCCTGGTGGGCGGTCGTGAACAGGCGCTGCGCCAGGGTCGCGGCGGTGACGTCGGGGGCGGGCAGGGTGTCGATGGTGGCTGTCAGGAGGCCGACCGCGTCGTACGCCTCGGCGGACCAGCGGGCCGGGTGCGTGTCGTACCGGTCGCGGTGGGCCTTGGCGAAGTCGGACAGGCCGGGTGCGTCGGAGGCCGTGAAGGGGGCGCTGAACACCCAGCCCTCCGCCGCCCGGCCCGCCTCGGTGAGGAAGGCCGGTGTCATCACGTGCCACACGGCCGCCCGCGCGCCGGTGAAGCCCTGGCGGGCCAGCTCGCGGGCGCAGGCCGCCGCCCGGCCGGGCGAGGTCCCGGAGTGGACGACCGCATGGGGGCCGGCCGCCAGGGCCTCGCGGACGGCGGGGGCGAAGTCGGCCGTGCCTGCGTCGACCGCATGCACCGTCACCGTGCCCCCGCCGGGCGGGGCGGCGCGTAGTCCGCTCACCCATGCCCAGCCGGCCGCGCCCGCCGCCCGGTCGTCGATCACGGCGGTGCGGGTGGCCTTCACCTCCTGGGTGAGGTGGCTGATCAGGCCCGCCTGCAACACATTCTCGCCCGCCCTGGTCACCGCCATCGTGCGGTGCTTGGACGTATGAAGGGTGTTGCTGTCCGAGACGTTGACGAGGAGCATCGCCGTCCGCGCCTGTTCGTACAGCTCCGCCACCGCGGCCGCGGTCGCCGCGGTCGTCGGGCCGATGACCGCGGCTACCGTTCCGTCCGCCGTGAGGCGTTCGGCGCCCGTCCGCGCGCGCTTCGGGTCGCCGCCGTCGTCGGCCACCCGGAGGCCCAGCCGGTACGCCGCGCCGCGGGCGTTGTGCGCCGCCACCGCCAGCCGGACGCCCCGCTCCACGGCGAGTCCGTCCGTACGGCCCGGACCGGTCAGGTCCGCCTGGACGGCGAGGGTGTGCACGGGTGGCGGGGAGGCGGCGGCCACCGGGTCGGTCTGCCGGCGGCGGCTCGCCAGGTACGCCACGCCGCCCGCGGTCAGGCCCGCCATCACCGCGCCCGCCGCGAACAGCACCCCGCGACGCCCCGGCCGGCGGTCCTCGAGCGCGGGCACGAGGGTGGCGGGCCCCTCCGGAGGCGGTGGGTCCAGCGCCGCAGCGGAGCGCTCCGCCACCAGGCGCAGCACGTCGGGAGGGAGCCAGTCCCCGTCTGCGTGATCCGGTGCCAGAGCCGCCCTCACCGCCGCCGCGGTCGGCCTGTCCCCGGGATCCTTGGCCAGGCAGCGCAGCACCAGGGCGCGCAGCCCGTCGGGGACACCGGCCACGTCCGGGGCCTCGAAGACCGTGCGGTAGAACACCCCGTACGGGTCCCCGTCGCCGAAGGGCCGCCGCCCCGACGCGGCGAACGCCAGCACACAGCCCAGCGCGAACACGTCGCCCGCAGGAACGGGGTCCGCACCCTTGCCGCCGGCCTGCTCGGGCGGCACGTAGCCGGGCGTGCCGACGACCGCGCCGTGGGCGGTGAGCGCGGAGGCGCCCGCGGGGCGGGCGACGCCGAAGTCGATGAGGCGCGGTCCGTCCAGGGCGAGCAGGACGTTGCCGGGCTTGACGTCCCGGTGGATCAGCCCCGCCCCGTGCACCTCGGCCAGCGCGTCGGCGAGCCGGGCACCCAGCACCCGTACGCAGCGCTCGGGCAGCGGCCCGTACGCGGCGACCGCCTCCGCCAGCGACGGAGCCGGCACATAGGAGGTGGCCAGCCAGGGCCCGGCGGCCTCCGCGTCGGCGGACGTGACCGGCACCAGCCAGGGCCCGGTCAGTGCGGCCGCCACCTCGGCCTCACGCCGGAAGCGTGCCCGGAAGCCGACATCGGCGGCCTGGTCGGCGCGGATCACCTTCAGCGCGACGAGCGCCCCGCCGCCGGTCCGCGCCAGGTACACCACGCCCATGCCGCCCGCGCCGAGCCGGGCGAGCAGCCGGTGCCCACCGACCTCGCGGGGGTCCTCGGGACGCAGCGCCTTCAGCGGCCCGCGTGGTGCGCCCACCCGGTCACCCGCTCACATGGCGCAGGTGGCCACCCCTGATCTCGTGCAGATACGGCTTCCCGTTGTCGGCGCGCAGCGTGCGGTCGTCCTGGAACGCGTACGTGCGGACGACGCCCTTGTACGTGCCACGGGCCAGCGCGCCGCCCACCTGGGCGCGGGTGGGGCCCGTCGCCGGTGCGGAGGCCGCTGCGGAGGGGGACGCCGGTGCGGACGGGGACGAGGGGGACGCCGGTGCGGACGGCGACGAGGGGGACTGAGCGTTCTCCAGCGCGGTGAGCCGGTCCAGGACCATCCTGGTGGCGTCGTACGCCTCCGCCGCCCAGACGTCCGGTGTCCGGCCGTGGAGGTCGCGGTGGGCCGAGGCGAAGTCCCGCAGCGCGGAGGCCGTCGGGGCGAGGTACGGGCTGACGGTCAGCCAGCCGTCGGCGGCGGCGCCCGCCTCGCGCAGGAACGCCGCGTCGACTGCCGCGTGACCGAGCAGGCGGAGCCCGGTGAAGCCGCGCTCGGACAGTTCCCGGACGACGGCGACGGCACCGGCCGGGGCGCCCGTGAAGAAGAAGGAGTCCACGCCGCGCGCCAGGATCCCGGCGACGGCGTCCCCGAAGGACGTCGTACCGCGCGGAACGATCCGCGGGTGGACGTCCATCCCGCCCTCGACGAACGCCCGCCGGCCGATCAGGGCGGTCTCCGAGGCGCCGACGCTGCCGGATCTGTCCCACAGCATCCCGACGCGCCTGCTGCCGCGCTCCTTGAGCAGCTCGGTCTCGCCGATGACGGTCATGCGGGATGTCGGAACGGCCTTGAAGTGGTACTGGGGCCGCGTCACGTTGTACGAGGCGGCCAGTCCGGTGGAGACGCTCAGCAGCGGCAGGCCCGCCTCGTCGTACACGCCCTCGACGGCGAGCACGGTCCGGTCGCTCGTCGGCCCGAGCACGGCGAGGACGTCCGGCCGGCCGGTGAGGCGCCGGGCCACGGTCACCGCGCGGGCCTCGTCGCCCCCGTCGTCGGCGACCTCGAGGGCCGCACTGAAGGGCCGGTCCTCGCGGGCGTTGAACTCCTCGACGGCCAGCCGCGCGCCGTGCTCCTGGGCCTTGCCCGCGTCCTTGCCGGGGCCGGTCAGGTCGGCCTGGAGCCCGAGCACCCTGCGGGGGCCGCCCGTTGCCGTACCGGCCCCGCCCGCGTCGTCCGGGCCGAAGGCCGCCCACAGGGCCGTGCCGCCGCCCGCGGCGAGGACCGTGGCACCCGCCGCCCAGGCCAGGACCCGCCGCCGGGCGGGCGCGGCCGGCTCCCCGGAGGACGGGTCGACCAGGGTGTCCTCGGCGTCGAGGAGGGCCAGTGCCTCCGCCGAGTCCCCGGCGACAAGGCGGACCACGGGGTCGGGCAGCCAGTCCGTCGGGCTGTCCGGGGCGTCCTCGACGAGGGCCGCGTCCACCTCGGCAGCCGTCGGCCGGGCGGCCGGGTCCTTGGCGAGGCAGCGCTCCAGCAGCGACACCAGTTCGCCGTCGGCGATGCCCTCCAGATCCGGGGCGTCGTGCACGGTCCGGTAGAGCTGTGCCTCGACCGCGCCCGTACCGAACGGGAGCCGCCCGGTCGCGCAGTACGCCAGCACGCACCCGAGCGAGAAGACGTCACCGGGCCGGCCGGTCTCCGCGGCCCGCGCCTGCTCCGGCGCCAGGAAGCCGGGTGTGCCGACCACCATGCCTGCGCCGGTCAGTTCACCGTCCCCGGCACGCTCCCCCGCCGCCCCGGTGACCGCCGTCGGGGAAGCGAACCGGGCGATGCCGAAGTCGATGAGCCGGGGCCCGTCGAGTGCGAGCAGGACGTTGCCGGGCTTCACGTCCCGGTGGACCAGCCCGGCCGCGTGCACGGCGCGCAGTGCCCGTGCCAGGGCCTTGCCGAGGAGTCTCACCGCGCCCGGGGGCAGCGGGCCGCACGCGGCGACCGCCTCCGCGAGGGAGGGCCCCGGTACATACGCGGTGGCCAGCCACGGTGCGCGGGCCTCGACGTCGGCGTCGAGCAGGGGCACCACCAAGGGGTCGTTCACGCGCCGGGCGGCCTCCACCTCCCGGCGGAAGCGGGCGCGGAAGCCGGGCTCGTCCGCCCATTCCGGCTGGATCACCTTGACCGCGGCCAGCTCGCCGCCGGCGGACCGTCCCGCGTACACCACGCCCATGCCGCCCGCGCCCAGGCGGCGCAGCAGCCGGTACCCGCCGATTCGCGGCGGGTCTGAGGGCAGCAGCCTGTCCATCAGTCCCGCGCCCCCTGTTCGTCCGTCTGCCGGCCCTTCGTCTCCTGCTCCCTTGCGGGCTGTTCCCGCGTCCGCTCCTTCGACTCCGGCACCGTGTGGCCGATCCGGGCCTTGACGCGGCCGATCATCGCCACCATCGGGTTGACCAGCAGTCCCGTGGCCGCCTCATCGGAGTGGCCCTTCGCGCCCTTCACGGCGGCGGACACCTGCACCGGTCCGATCCGGGCCTGCCACCACATGTAGGCGTGCGGGCCGCCCTGTCCGTCGCGGGCGTACAGGCCGTTCTCGAGCAGGGTGTCCTCGGCGTAGGAGTTCTGTCCCTCGCCGAAGTAGTGCGCCTGCGAGAACACGGCTTTCAGCTCTTCCCCCCGGGTCAGCCGCTGGTCCGGGCAGCGCATGGTCTCCTCCAGCGTGTCCGCGTTGGCCCAGTCGGCGGCGAGCGTGGTGCGGTACACGGTGACGGTCGCGGTCAGTCGCACCGCGCCCTTGCCGCCGGCCGCGGGCAGTTCGTAGTCGCGGGTCCGGCTGGCCAGCACGTCGGCGGGCAGTCCGGCCCGCTCCCAGACGCAGTCCTCCGTGAGGACCGGCCACCAGCCGGGGTCCCGCTCGTAGGGCGCGCTCCGCACCACGCCGTGGCCGAACTCGTCCGGCGCGGCCAGCACCGCGCCGATCAGCTCCGTCGCGGCGGAGGCCGTGCGGGGCAGCTTCGCCGGGTCGGCCTCGACACTGCGGCGGTCGGGCACGGTCGGCGCCGGTGTGGCTGTGGAGGTGGCCCTGCCCGAGGGCGTGGACTCTGCGGAGGCGGTGGTTGTGCTGGGTGGTGGACCGGCGCGGCCGTCGGGTGCACGCTCGTCCGCCGTACAGCCGATCGTCGTGGATCCCAGAAGCAACACGGCGCACAGCGCCGCAGGTACCCCTCCGCGTAACGCACTTCCGTAAGCCATGGCCCCGCCCCGCCCCTGTGGCATATCGCCCTGTTCGTAGGCGAGTTCCGCATTTTAGCCGTGCGGACCGGCCGCCGCCGCCGTTGTCGGCAAACTGCCTCGGCGTGCGGGCCCCCGGGGCGCCACGTCGCACGGGCCCCCACACCCCGGGAGCCGGACGCGTCGATCCGGGTCCGGCTCCCGTGCGCTTTCCGGTCAGGCGTTGGGGCGCTTGCCGTGGTTCGCGCTTTTCTTCTTACGGGCGCGGCGCTTGTTGCCTCGCTTCGACATGATGCGCGTCTCCCTCGACTCGGGATCTTTCGGGCGCCGCCAGTCTAGGTTCCACCCCTCCGGCCCGCATCAGCTCGCCGGACTCAGCATCCGCTCCAGGTCGCGCAGGTCCTTGCCGATCGAGGACCGTACTCTGCGCCCCATCAGCGGGGCAGCCGGGCGGTAGTGGCCGCCCGGGTCGCCGCGTGCGTGGATACGGGCCAGGGTGCCGGTCCCCCGCGGCGTGAAGGTGTAGGTGACGCGCATGGGCATGGGGCCCGCGACCGAGGCCATGTCGAGGAGCCGGAGCGGCTCGAGGGCGACGACCCGGAGCACGTAGTCGATCCGTTTGCCGAGGAAGTACGCCGCCCGGGTCACCTCCGCGCCGACGCCGAAGCCGCCACCCTCGGCCTCCCCGGACAGCGTGGCGCGGCGGATGCCCCGGGTCCACTCGTGGTCGTGGCGCCAGTCCATGGCGTAGGGGGCGACGCGGTCGACCGGAAGCGGGATCAGACGTTCGGCTGTCACGTCGATGCTCATCCGCTCCTCCTGCTCCTCCTGGGCCGGTCGGACCCGCCGGGCCGGCCGGGCCCGGATCCGGGGTCGGGACGCCGGCGCTGCGCCGCGCCCCGTCGTACCGGCCTCAGCGCCATCTCGGCCGGCCGCACGCACCGGCGCGCGAGCCGCCTGGGGGTTCCGCCGTTCACGCCGAGGAGCGCTTTCTCGGTGCCGTCTTCTTCGCGGTGGACTTCTTCGCGGTGGACTTCTTCGCCGTCGAGGAGGACGAGGAAGACGAAGAGGACGCCGACTTCGCGGTGGACTTCGAACCCGACTTCGAGGCGGTCTTCGGGGCGGACCGGGACGAGGACTTCTTGGCCGCCGTGGACGTCGGCTTGCCCGCCGTGTGCCCTGCCGCGGACTTCTTCGCCGTGGACGTCGACTTCTTGCCGCCCGGCCCCTTCCGAGCTGCCTCGGAGCGCCGCCCCTTGATCGGGGTCACCTGCGCCTCGTCGCGGGCGGGCTCCTCCGTCCCGTCGCCGCGCGACTCCCGGGCAGCCCGCACACTGCTCTCCAGCGCCGCCATCAGGTCGATGACCTTGCCGCCCTCGTGTTCCGCCGGAGCCGGCTCTGCGGCCGCGCCGCCGCCCTCCACCTTCGCGGCGATCATGGCCTCGAGCGCATCGCGGTAGTCGTCGTGCAGCGACTCGACGTCGACCTCGCCGAGGGTGGCCATCAGGGCATCAGCCAGGTCCAGTTCGGCCTCCCGCACCTTCACGTCGCTCTGCGGGGCCACGCCTTCCGGCTCCCTGATCTCGTCGGGCCACAGCAGCCCGTGCATGGCGATCACGTCGTCGACGACCCGGAGCATGCCGAGCCGTTCCCGGCCGCGCAACGCGAACTTGGCGATGGCGACGCGGTTGCTGCGCCCCAGGGCCTCGCGCAGCAGGGTGTACGGCTTGGCGGCCGGTGCGCCGTTGGCCGAGAGGTAGTAGGCCGTGTCCATCTGGAGCGGGTCGATCTCGGAGGCCGGCACGAAGGCGACGATCTCGATCGTCCTGGCGGTCGGCAGCGGGAGGGCGGCGAGGTCCTCGTCCGTGATCGGGATCATCGACCCGTCCGCGTCCTCGTACGCCTTGCCGATCTCGTCCTGCGTCACCTCCTTCTCCTCCAGCTCGCACACCTTGCGGTAGCGGATCCGGCCGCCGTCGGCCGCGTGGATCTGGCGGAACGAGACGGAGTGGTTCTCCGTGGCGTTGACCAGCTTGACCGGGATGCTGACCAGCCCGAAGGAGATCGCGCCGTTCCAGATGGATCGCACGTTTCATCCCTTTCATCCGGAATGCCGGGAATCGTGGGATTCTCATCGTATGACGCCGATCACAGAGGTGGAGGGGCGGCGCCTGACGCTCACCAACCTGGAGAAGGTCATCCACCCCGCCACCGGGACCACCAAGGGCGAGATCGTGCACTACTACGCCGTCACGGCCGAGGCGATCCTGCCCCACCTCAAGGACCGCCCCGTCTCGTTCCTGCGCTATCCGGACGGCCCCGACGGACAGGTCTTCTTCACCAAGAACCCGCCGCCCGGCACGCCGGACTGGGTGCGCACCGCACCGGTCCCCCGCTCGGAGGACCCGAAGGCGCGCCAGGTCGTGGTCGACGACCTGCCCTCGCTCGTCTGGGCGGCCAACCTGGTGGTGGAGTTCCACACCCCGCAGTGGCGGGCCGGCCGGCCGGCCGTCGCGGACCGCATGGTGTTCGACCTGGACCCGGGCGCGCCCGCCGGTGTCGCCGAGTGCTGCGAGGTCGCCCTGTGGCTGCGTGACCGGCTCGCCCGGGACGGCCTCGACGCGTACGCCAAAACGTCCGGATCCAAGGGACTGCATCTGGCCGTGCCGCTGGAGCCGACCCCCTCCGAGCAGGTCTCGGCCTACGCGAAGTCGCTGGCCGTCGAGGGGGAGGCCGCCCTGCCGAAACTGGTCCTGCACCGGATGGCCCGGGCGCTGCGGCCCGGGAAGGTCTTCGTCGACCACAGCCAGAACGCCGCCGCGAAGACCACCGCGACTCCGTACACCCTGCGGGCGCGCACGGAGCCGGCCGTTTCGGCCCCGGTGACCTGGGAGGAGGTGGAGGAGGGCCGCGCGGACGGGGCGGGGCTCGCCCTCGGGCTCTCCGACATCGCCCCCCGGCTCGAGCGGTACGGGGACCTGTTCGCCCCGCTCGACGACGGCGACAGGGCCGGGCACCTGCCGTGACACTGCCCCGGCCGCCCCTGAGGGTCGCGCTCGCCGAGCCGGTGAACGCCCTGCCGCGCGGTAGCGGCCTGGCCTACGAGCCCAAGTTCGACGGGCACCGCATGGTGATCTTCCGTATCGACGGCGAGGTGCTGCTCCAGGCGCGTTCCGGGCGGATCGTCACGGCCGCCTTCCCCGACCTCGCCGCCGCCGCGCGGCAGCTGCGCGACGGCACGGTGCTCGACGGCGAGGTCGTGGTGTGGCGCGACGGGCGGACCGACTTCGCCGCCGTACAGAAGCGCGCGGCCGCCACACCGGGGCGGGCGCCCGCCCTCGCCCGCTCCCTGCCCGCCTCGTACGCCGCTTTCGACCTGCTGGCGGAGGCGGGCGAGGACCTGCGGCCACTCGCCTACGAGAAGCGGCGGGCGCGGCTGGTGGCGGTGGCGGGGCCGCTGGGGCCGCCGCTGCAGCCGGTGCCGATGACGCTCGACCCGGCGGAGGCGGTGGGCTGGTACGAGAGCCTGCCGGCGATCGGTGTCGAGGGCCTGGTGGTCAAACGACTGGACCAGAGCTATCGGGGCGGGGTGCGGCTCTGGCGCAAGCTCCGGCACACCCGTACGCACGACGCGGCCGTCGTCGGCTTCACCGGCGCTCCGGCCAGGCCCGGCGCCCTGGCCGTGGTACTCCCCGACGACGACACACCGGTGGTGTCCAGCCCTCTGCCGCCCGCGCTGCGGACCGAGGCGTCCGCCCTGCTGGCGGGGCGGGTGAGCGGCGCGAGCGGGACGGCGATCGCGACCGGGATCGGCGAGGTGGAGTACCGGACGGTCGAGCCGGGGGTGACGGCGGAGGTGGAGCTGGGCACCACGCGGCACACGGTGACGACGGTGGTGCGGCTGAGACTGCCGGAGGATCTCGATCGACCGGCAGTCGATTAATCAAGTTTGACTACTCTCGGGGCCGGGCACTACCTTCCAGGACCGAGCAGCCGGGCCTTACCCGGCACGACGAGGAGACAGAGTGACGTTTCTGCCCGACACCGGACACATCCCGAGCGCCGAAGAGCTGGCCGGCATCCAGGAGTGGTTCGCCGTCTACGACGCGCACAGCGCCGCACGCGACGTCGAGCGCATGGCGGACATGGCCGTCTTCCCGCTCAACCTGATCAGCGACGACTCCGCGGGCAACGGCGCCTCCGCCCAGTGGGACCGCGAGCAGTTCACCGAGACCATGAGCCGGGTGATGGGCGACGGTGACGGCGACATCACGTTCGAGTCGGTGCGGACACCGGTGTTCCTCTCCGCCGCGATGGCCGTCGTCTTCACCGACTCGGCCATGACCGTGGACGGGCGGACCCGGCAACTGCGGTACGCGGACATCCTGATCAGGCGGAACGGGACGTGGGCGTTCCAGACGATGATGCAGGGCGGCTGGGGCGACCACCTGCGCTGAGCGGCCCGGCTCAGGCCCGGTCGGGGCGGCAGCCGGCACTGGACCCGGCCGCCCGGGATCACGCCCCGAGCCAGGCACGACGGCCCCGGCCACCCCGGGTCACGCCCCGAGCCAGGTACGGCGGTCCCGGGCCGCCGCGTACAGGGACTCGATGTCCGCGGGCTTGAGGACCCCGCCGAGCCGGGCCAGTGCCGGCACCTCGTCGTCCCGCAGGATCCGGATGTCACCAGGTGCCGACGCGGCGTCCAGCCGGGCCGCGCCGACGACGACCAGGACCGGCCGGACCGCGGCGGCCAGTACGTGCGCGGCCCGTTCGGCACGGCGGCGTGTCGGCGTCACGTCGCAGACCGCGCCCCGGCCGCCGCGGACCGGACGTTCACCGACCCGCACCCGCGTCCCGTCGGCCGCGAACGCGTGCAGAGCGAGCACGCCGCCCGGGCCGACGGCCAGCTGGTCGATGTGGTCGCCACCCGGCAGCGGCACGGCGTGCAGGACGCGCCAGCCCGCCGGTTCCAGCTCGTCGAGCGCTTCGCCGAGCCGCTGCTGCGCGGCGAGATCCGAACGCCGCGCATCGCGCCGCATCAGCCGCAGCGTGGCCGGCGGCCTGCGTTCGAGGTCCGTGAGGAGCGCCTCGCCGGGCCGGTTGGGAGCCAGATCGTCGTCCGGGGGCAGCGCGAGACGCGCCAGTTCCGCCCGGGTGGGCACGGGCGGCGGCCCCACGGTGAGCTCGCCCGCCGTGAACGGGGCGAGCGCCTCCAGCACGGCGTCGCGACGGTCGTCGAGGAGGAGCGCGACCCGTCCGGTGTCGCGCTCGCACCAGGCGACGGCGCGGCCGTCGGGGAGGGTCACCACGAGCCGGTCCCTGCCCTGGACTCGGGCCGGCGTCACCCTCAGTCGCTCCATCACCATCACCCACCGCCCATGGGAACAGCCGCCCGCTACGGCGGCAACAGGCCGGGATTCAACAACCCCCGGACAACCCCGCCGGTTACCGGTCAGGATGTCGGCTCCTTGGGGCACACTTCCCCCAGACACAAGGGTCGAGACCCGAAGTTTGCTTGGAGACCCAAGGTTTCTTGGGAGGGGGACAGTCGTGTTCGCGGGAATCGACGAGGTCGAGTGGGCCTCGCTGGAGCATGCCTACGGCCCGGCCGACGATGTGCCGGAGCTGCTGCGCGGACTCGCCTCCGCGGATCCGGCCGAGCGCGAGCACGCGCTCGACGGAATGTACGGGGCCGTGCACCACCAGGGGGACGTGTACGACTCGACGCTGGCGTGCATCCCGTTCCTGATGGAGCTGGTGGCCGATCCCGCGGTGCTGGACCGGGGCTGCATCGTCGAGCTGCTGACCAGTATCGGCGGCATCGATCTGGACGGCGACGAACTGGACCCGGAGGACGAGGAGTTCGAGGACGCCGCGAACTACGCCATGGCGGCGTCGGCGGTCACGGCCGGGGCGGACGTCTTCCTCGGCCTGCTGGACGATCCGGACCCCGGGGTGCGGCTCGCGGCGCCGCTCGCGCTGGCCACCCTGCACAGCGATCCGGTCAGGGTGCTGCGCCTGCTGCGCGCACGGCTGGACGCGGAACGTGACACGGAGGTGCGGCTGGCGTGCCTGGAGGCCGCCGGCCGGATAGCGCTGCGGCACCGGGGCCTGCTGCCGGAGGTGGTGGACCTGCTGACCGCCCTGTCCCGGACGGCGTACGGCGCGGGGCTGCGGCTCGCGGCACTCGCGCAGCTGGCCCGCTGCGCGCCCGGTGCGCTGCCGTCCGATGTCGTACCGGGGGTGACGGGTCTGCTGCGGGAGCTGCGCACCCAGCCGGTGGCGTCGGCCCCGGCCGCCGACGGGCTCCCCTCTGCGACGCTGCTCGGCCAGCTGTGGCAGGTGCGGGCCGGCGACACCTCGGCCCACCGCGCGGCCCCGTGGACGGCGGACCTGCTGCGGACGCTCCACGACGGGCTCGGCGACCGGGTGGACGACCGGATAGCGCTGCTGGCCGACCAGCTGTGCAGCCCGGACCGGGCGCAGCGGGTCGACGCGGTACGGATGAGCAGCGCGCTGCTGCGGACGTGGCGGGGTGCGTACGGGGAGCTGGTCGGCCTGCTCGGCGAGCAGCTCGCGGATCCGGAACCGCAGCTCGCCATGGGGGCGGCGTACACGCTCAAGGAGCTGTTCGGCCTCGCGGTGCCGGCGGCGGACGCGCTGGCGCAGCGGGTGGCGGCGGAGCCGTCCACCTGGGTGCGCAGATGGCAGGACGGGCCGCCGACGCTCTGCCCCGCGATCGTGGCGCTGGCGCGGGCGGGCGACGCGCGGGTGGTGCCCGTACTGGCGGAGATCCTGCAGCGGGCGGAGGCGCCGGGGGATCTGGGGCACTCGCTGGACGAGCTGGGCAGGGCCGCCGCACCGCTCGCCCCGGCGCTGCGTGAGCGGCTGGCGGCGCTCGAGCTGGACGACCGGCTGGCCGACCGGGTGGAGCCGCTGCTGCACGGGCTGTCCGTACTGGGCCCGGGTGCCGCGGCGGCCGAGTCGGTGCCTGCCGTGCTGCGGGTGCTGCAGGGGGCGACGGGCGAGCGGCGCGAGGGGGTGGTCGGATCGGCCGTGCGGACGCTCACGGCCTTCGGGCCGGCGGCCGGCGAGGCCGTTCCGTACCTGTGGGGGCTGCTGCACGAGGCGGGTTACGGGCAGGGGGCCGACTCCGCGGCGCACCTCTCCCCCGCCGGGGCGGCCTTACCGCCGGCGCTCGCCGCGCGGACCGCGGGCGCCCTGTGGGCGATAGAGGGCGACCGGGACGCGGTGCTGCCGGTGCTGTGCGCGGTGCTGAACACGCCCGAGCAGGCGGCCCGGCGGTCGGCGGCCTCGGTGCTCGGCACGATGGGCACGGCCGGTGCGGCCGCCGCGCCGCAGCTGGCAAGGCTGCTGCGGTCGATGGAGCCGTGGACGCGGGTACGGGCGGCGGTCGCGCTGTGGCGGGTCACCGAGGACCCCGAGCAGGCGTGGCCGGTGCTGCGCGCGGCCTGGGAGACGATGCCGCGCACCCGGATGTCGGCCGCGGCGTGCCTGGCGGACCTGTCCACGGCGGGTGCGCAGGGGGCGCAGCGGCTGGTCGACCGCGAACTGCTGTCCGCCCGGCGTCACAACGGGAACGAGAGCGTGGCGGACAGTCGTGACATCGTGGAGGACGAGAGGCTGCTGGCCCTGTGCCGGCAGGCGGTCCACCGCGGGCCGTGACCGGCCGGCGGTCAACGGACGCACCATCGACGGGGAGGACCCGACAGCATGATCATTTTCGGTACCAAGGGATACATCCACCAGCTGGCGATACTGACGCTGGTGTGCGGCCACTGCGGCAATCCGTCGGCGCACACCCTCAGGAAGCGGGTCAGCAAGTTCACGCTGTTCTTCGTGCCGCTGTTCCCCTTCTCGACGAAGTACGCCACGCAGTGCACTTTCTGCGGCGCGGAGCAGCAGATCACCGCCGAGCAGGCGGAGCAGCTCCAGCTCCAGGCCGGCGGCGGGCAGGGGCTCCAGGGCGGGCAGCCGACCGGCCACGCGCAGCAGCCGGGGCAGCACCCCTACCAGCGTTGAGGACGGCACCGAATGTTCATGACGGTCCGTCCGTTCGACGTCGGCACACTATGACATAAAGGGGCAAAGCAAGTCGCCGCTTGCTACGTTGCGTGGCATGACCGCAACGACGGCGGGGACTTCGCCGCACGAGCCGGGCCCCGGGCCGCGTCCGCCGAAGCGCCGGGGCGTCGAGCTGTCGCTCCTCGTCTGCGCCGTCCTGATCTGCGTCCACGGCTATGTCGCCGTCGGTCTCGCCAGGAACGGCGCCGTGCCGCCGGACGTCGCCGGCTACGGGGCGGGGCTCGGCGTCCTGGCCCTTGTCGCCCATCTGGCCGTCCGGCTGTGCGCGCCCTACGCCGACCCGCTGCTGCTGCCCATCGCGGTCCTCCTCAACGGCCTGGGCCTGGTGCTGATCTACCGCCTCGACCTGGAGACCCCGCTCAACCGGGCGGCCCCCGCCCAGCTCGTCTGGTCCACCTTCGGCGTCGCCCTGTTCATCGGCGCCGTCGTCCTGCTGCGCGACCACCGGGTCCTGGCGCGGTACGCCTACGTCAGCGTCACGGCCGCGCTCGCCCTGCTCTGCGCCCCGATCTTCTTCCCCGCGGTCAACGGCGCCAGGATCTGGATCCGGATCGGGCAACTCTCCTTCCAGCCGGGGGAGTTCGCCAAGGTCCTGCTGGCCGTCTTCTTCGCCGCATACCTCGCCGCGAACCGGGGCGCCCTCTCGCACGCGAGCCGGCTGATCCGCGGACTGCAACTGCCCACCGGGCGGGTGCTCGGACCGGTCGTCGCGGTGTGGCTGGTCAGCGTCGGTGTACTGGTGCTGGAGCGGGACCTCGGCACCTCGCTCCTCTTCTTCGGGCTGTTCGTCGTCATGCTGTACGTGGCGACGGGCCGGATCGGCTGGATCGCCGTCGGGCTGGTGCTGGCGGCGGCCGGGGCGTTCGCCGTCGGCTCGCTCGAGCCACACGTCCACAGCCGGGTCGAGGACTGGCTGAACCCGTACGCCAGCATCGAGGCCGGACAGGGCCCCGGCCAGCTGGCGCAGTCCCTGTTCGCCTTCGCCGCCGGGGGTGTGCTCGGCACCGGCCTGGGGCTCGGCCACTCGGTCCTGATCGGCTTCGCCACCAAGTCGGACTTCATCCTCGCCACCGCCGGAGAGGAGCTGGGACTGGCCGGCCTGAGCGCGATCTTCCTGCTCTACGCGCTTCTGGTGGCGCGCGGGCTGAGCACCGGACTCGGCCTGCGTGATCCGTTCGGCAGCCTCCTCGCGGTCGGGCTCTCCTCGATCGTCGCGCTCCAGGTCTTCGTCATCGCGGGCGGCGTGACGGGGCTGATCCCGCTGACCGGTATGGCGATGCCGTTCCTCGCGCAGGGCGGCTCCTCCGTGGTCACCAACTGGGTCATCGTGGCGCTGCTGATCCGGCTCAGCCACTCGGCCCGCGCACCGCTGCCCGTGCCCGTGGAGGCAGGCGTCATCGCGCCGGCCGAGGCGGTGCGGCAGTGACCCGCACCATCCGGCACGCCGCCGGCCTGTGCCTGCTGCTGCTGCTCGCCCTGCTGGTCAACGCCGGCCGTGTGCAGATCGTCGAGGCCCCCGGGCTCGGCGCGGAACCGGCCGACCGCCGTGCCGCCATCGCCCGTTACGCCCAGCCGCGCGGCGACATCCTCGTCGACGGGAAACCCGTCACCGCCTCCGAGGACACCGGCGAGCAACTGCGGTACGAGCGGACCTACCGCGACGGCCCGCTGTACGCCCCGGTGACGGGCTACGCCTCGCAGACGTACGGCACCTCGTTCGTCGAACACACGGAGGACCCGGTCCTCAGCGGCACCGACCCGATGCTCGCGCCGCTGCCCCTGTGGAACGACCTCAGCCGCAGCCGCCCGCCCGGCGGCGACGTCGCCACCACCATCAAGGCGGCGGCGCAGGAGGCCGCGTACCGCGGTCTGGGCGGCAGGCGGGGCGCCGTGGCGGCGGTCGAACCGGCGACGGGCAAGATCCTGGCGCTGGTCAGCAGCCCCTCCTACGACCCCGGTCTGCTGTCCGGCACCGGGCCGGAGGTCTCCCGGGCCTGGTCCCGCCTGAACGCCGCCGAGGCGCAGCCGATGCTGAACCGCGCGATCCGCCAGACGTATCCGCCCGGCTCGGCGTTCAAGATCGTGACGGCCGCGGCGGCGCTGGAGGCGGGCGTCGTCGACGACGTGGACGCCCCGACCCGCACCCCGGAGCCGTATCTGCTGCCGAACACCCGCACACCGATGCCCAACGCCACGAAGGGGTGCGAGAACGCCTCCCTGGCCGACGCCGTCCAGTGGTCGTGCAACAGCGTGATGGCGAACCTGGGGGCGCGCGTCGGGCTCGCGGACATGGTCGCCACCGCCCGCGGGTTCGGCTTCAACGACCCGGCGCTGCGCATCCCCACCGGCGTGACCGCCTCCAACTTCGACACCGACATGTCCCCCGACCAGCTGGCCCTGTCCTCGATCGGCCAGTTCAACACGACGGCCACACCCCTCCAGATGGCGATGGTGGCGGCGGCCGTGGCCAACGGTGGCGACATCCGGCACCCCTACCTGGTGGACCACGTCACCAGGGCGAACGGCGACCTGGTGGCGCAGAACGGCCCGCGCGGCTACCGGGAGGCGATGACGCCGGTCACCGCCCAGCGGGTGCGCGACCTGATGGTGCGGGTCGTCGAGAAGGGCACCGGGGAGAACGCGGCGATCGACGGCGCCACCGTCGGCGGCAAGACCGGCACCGCCCAGCACGGCATCGACAACTCCGGGCTGCCCTATGCCTGGTTCATCGGGTGGGCCCACGCCCATGACGCGGCCCAGCCCGCCGTCGCCGTCGCCGTCGTCGTGGAGGACGCGACCGCCCTGCGGGAGGACATCAGCGGCGGGGGCAGCGCGGCACCCGTCGCGCGGGCCGTGATGGAGGCGGCACTCTGGACGCCATGAACATCGCGGCGACACTGGAGGCCATCGGGCGCCTCGACCCCGGCGTGAGCGCCTTCACCGACGTGTGGGGCGCCGAAGCCCTCGCCCAGGAGCGCCGCACCGACCCGCGACTCCCTCTCGCGGGAGTCCCGTTCGCCGTCAAGGGCCCCTCGGGCATCCGGTCGTACGCGGCCCGGCGGCTGACCGCCGCGGGCGCGGTGGCGGTCGGCTCGACCTCGGTACCCGGGCCCGGCACGTACTGGCAGACCTGGGGGCTCGGCGCGTACGGGCCGACCCGCAACCCCTGGCGGGCGGACCGCACACCCGGCGGCTCCTCCGCGGGCTCCGCGGCGGCGGTCGCGGCGGGCATGGTGGGCCTCGCCACCGGCAGTGACGGGGCCGGCTCCGTGCGGGTCCCGGCGGCGTGGTGCGGTGTGTTCGGGCTGAAGACGACGAACGGGCTGCTGCCGTCGCCCGACCGTACCGGCCTGGCGTCGGCCGGCGTGCTGGCGGCGTCGGCGGCCGACGCGCGGGCCGCTCTGCGCCGCATCCTGGACACCTACGAGCCGGTGGCGCCGAAGCTTCCGCTGCGCGCGGTGTGGTCGGCGGACCTCGGCTTCGCGAACACGGAACCGGAGGTGGCGGCGGTCGCGCTGGCGGCGGTGGAACGGCTGGAGTCGGCCGGTGTCGTACGGCTCGCCGACGCCCGTCCGGCGCTGCTCGATCCCGCCGGCGCGTGGTCGGCGGTACGGAGCGGCCGGCCGGAGCGGGGCGCGGAGGTACGCGCGGAGAACGACCTCCGGCTGGACGCGCTGTTCGCCGGCGCGGACGTCCTGCTGACCCCGGCCACCCCCAACCGCCCGCACGGTCACGACGGGCCCGGCCACGACGTCTACTCGACGGCCCTGACGTGGACGTTCAACCTGAGCGGCCACCCGGCGGCCAGCGTCCCCGCCGGTTTCACCGGCGACGGCTGCCCCGTCGGGCTCCAGCTGGTGACGGCCCGGGGGACGGACGTCTCACTGGTCGAAATCGCCGCCACGGCACAGGAGCATCTGATTACCGTGCGTCCATGACCTCCTACGAACTCGCCCAGGTGAACATAGGCCGCCTCAAGGCCCCGCTGGACTCGCCGCAGTTGAAGGACTTCGCCGACAATTTGGAGCCCGTCAACGCGGTGGCGGACGCCGCCGACGGCTTCGTCTGGCGCCTGAAGACGGAGGCCGGCGACGCGACGGACCTGCGGATCTTCGGCGACGAGTGGATGCTGGTCAACATGTCCGTGTGGCGGGACAACAACGCCCTGACGGCCTTCATGTACCAGGGCATGCACCGGGAGCTGCTGGCGCGCCGCTACGAGTTCTTCGAGCGGATGCACGAGGTCATGACGACGATGTGGTGGGTCCCGGCCGGCCACCGGCCGACGGTCGCGGAGGCGGAGGAACGCCTGCTGCACGTACGCGAACACGGCCCGACGCAGTACGCGTTCACGCTGCGGAAGCCGTTCCCGGCGCCGGGGGCGTGATCAGCGGCGGCGGTTGACCGCCGTCAGATCGATGCCGATCGGGAACGGCAGGTCGAGGACCAGTTTCTTGTGGTGGATCCCCGTCAGCGCATAAGCCCGGACTGCCGGGTCGAGCTCGTACACGTACACGACAGGGAGCCCCTCGTCCTCCTCGACCCGCCAGAAGTGCGGGACGCCCGCCCGGGCGTACTTGTTCGGCTTGACCTCCCGGTCACGCTCGACCGAGTCGGCCGAGACCACGTCTACGGCGAGCACGACGTCCTCCGGGCGGAACCAGGTCTGGCGGGGCCCTCGTCCGCGTCCACCGGGACCACGAGGACGTCCGGCTCGGGCCTGTTCCGCCGGTCCAGCTTGACGGTCATCTCCCTGATGGCCTCCAGGTGATCCGGCGCCTGCTCCATGAGCGCGTTCTCCAGCAGGCGCATGGTGCGACTGTGGAACCGGGTCCGCGGACTCGTCAAGACAAGACTCCCGTCGATCAGCTCCGTGTGCGGAGGAAGATTCGGAAGCCTCTCCAGGTAGTCCGCGGTCCGGCCGTCGACCGGCGGACGGGGCCACTGGTAGTCCTCGCCCAGCCCGTACTCGCGTGCGGCACTCATGGTTGCTCCCATGCGACGGCGTCTGCCTGGGAGATCAAGCCCACCCAGCCGGAACGCCGGACGCCCGACTCGAAGGAGTGATCGACAACCGCGCCTTGACGGCATCGCCCGGGGCCGTCAAGGCGGCAGGCCCGCCTACGGCGTCTCCACCGCCCCGTCCGCGACGGCCTGCGCCACCTCCGCGACCCGTTCCCGCTCCTCGGCCGCGAACCGCTCCCGGTCGAGCGCTTCCGCGATCTCCTCGTCCTGGGCCATCAGCAGGTCGAGACTGGCGTCGCCCATCTCGAAGACGCCCATGTCGAGATACGCCTTCTGCAGCCGCTCGCCCCACAGGCCGATGTCCTTGACGCAGGGCACGATCCGGCTGAAGAGCAGCTTGCGGAAGAGGTGCAGGAACTCGGACTGCTCGGAGTACGCCTCCGCCTCCGCCGCCGAGAGACCGAAGTTCTCCAGGACCTCGATGCCGCGCAGCCGGTCGCGCATCAGATAGCAGCCCTCGATCACGAACTCCTCGCGTTCGCGCAGTTCCGCGTCGGTCAGCTGCCGGTAGTGGTCGCGCAGCGCCATCCGCCCGAAGGCCACGTGCCGGGCCTCGTCCTGCATGATGTACGCGAGGATCCGCTTGGGCAGCGGCTTGGTCGTGGTGTCGCGGATCATGCCGAAGGCGGCGAGCGCCAGGCCCTCGATGAGCACCTGCATACCGAGGTAGGGCATGTCCCAGCGGGAGTCGCGCAGGGTGTCCCCGAGCAGGGCCCGCAGATTGTCGTTGACCGGGTAGAGCATCCCGACCTTCTCGTGCAGGAAGCGGCCGTAGATCTCGGCGTGCCGCGCCTCGTCCATGGTCTGGGTCGCGGAGTAGAACTTGGCGTCGAGGTCGGGGACGGACTCGACGATCCGCGCCGCGCAGACCATGGCGCCCTGCTCGCCGTGGAGGAACTGGCTGAACTGCCAGGACGTGTAGTGCTTGCGCAGTTCCCCCTTGTCCCGTTCGGTCATCTTCGCCCAGTGGCGGGTGCCGTACAGGGTGAGCGCCTCGTCGGGGGTGCCCAGCGGGTCGTACGGGTCGACCTCCAGGTCCCAGTCGATGCGCTTGGCACCGTCCCACTGCTTGTCCTTGCCCTTCTGGTAAAGGGCGAGGAGGCGTTCACGCCCCTCTTCGTACTCCCAGCTGAAGCGGGCGGAGCCGGTGGCGGGGATCTGCCAGATCGGCTCCGAGGGGGCTTTCGTATAGCGGTCCTGACTCGACACCGGCGGCTCCTTCGCCTCGTATCCCTTGTGCACAAGGACAGTTGGCAGGCTCACACGCTGGTAGACGAGGAGTCAACAAGTCGTGCACGGGGGATTGACGAGGTTACTGACAGGGAGTCTCATAACTGAAGAAGCCGGTGACCCCCACTCGCGAGGTGCCCTCAGCCATGACGACAGTGACCGACCGCGACGTGCAGCTGCTCCGCGACGCCCTCGGCCCGCTACGGGACCGCGAACAGGTCGCCGCACGCCTGCTCGAGTCCTCGGCCAAACACTCCTTCGATCCCGACAAGGAACTCGACTGGGAGGCACCGGTCGAGGACGGCAAATGGTTCTGGCCCCCGGAGCTGGTCTCCCTCTACGACACCCCGCTCTGGCGGAGGATGTCCGAGGAACAGCGGATGGACCTCGCCCGGCACGAGGCCGCCTCGCTCGCCTCGCTCGGGATCTGGTTCGAGATCATCCTGATGCAGCTGCTGGTGCGCCACATCTACGACAAGTCGGTGACCAGCAAACACGTCCGCTACGCACTCACCGAGATCGCCGACGAGTGCCGGCACTCGATGATGTTCGCCAGGATGATCGAGAAGGGCGGGGCCCCCTCGTACCCGGTGCCGCGGATCTACCACAACATGGCACGTGTGCTGAAGACGGTCTCCACCACACCCGGCTCGTTCGCCGCGACCCTGCTCGGAGAGGAGATCCTCGACTGGATGCAGCGCCTGACCTTCCCCGACGAGCGGGTGCAGACGCTGGTGCGCGGTGTCACCCGCATCCATGTCGTCGAGGAGGCCCGTCATGTGCGGTACGCCCGCGAGGAGCTGCGCCGCCAGATGGTGACCGCGCCGCGCTGGGAGCAGGAGTTCACCCGGCTCAGCTGCGGCGAGGCGGCCCGTGTCTTCAGCGTCTGCTTCGTCAACCCGCAGGTGTACGAGAACGTCGGCCTGGACCGCCGCGACGCCGTCGCCCAGGTCAAGGCCAGCGGGCACCGCCGTGAGGTCATGCAGACCGGCGCCCGCCGGCTCACCGACTTCCTGGACGACATCGGCGTACTGCGCGGCCCCGGCCGCAGGCTGTGGAAGAGTTCCGGCCTCCTCGCGTGATCACATGACAGGTGCCGCGCACCCTCCGGTTACGCTGCGGAGCATGACCGGTCCCGCTCCCGCCACCCGCGCCTACCGACGGCTCAGCGTCGAAGAGCGCCGCGAGCAACTGCTCGCGGCGGCGCTCACCCTCTTCGCGCACCGACCGCCGGAGGAGATCTCCCTCGACGACGTGGCGGAGGCGGCCGGGGTGTCGAGGCCGCTCGTCTACCGGTACTTCGCCGGCGGCAAGCAGCAGCTGTACGAGGCGGCCCTGCGGTCCGCCGCCGACCGGCTGCGGCAGTGCTTCGCGGAACCGCAGACCGGTCCGCCCACCGAGCGGCTGACCCGCGTGCTGGACCGCTACCTCGTCTTCGTCGACGAGCACGACGCCGGGTTCAGCGCGCTGCTGCGCGGCGGAAGCGTCGCGGAGACCTCCCGTACGACCGCGATCGTCGACGAGGTGCGGCGGGCGGCGGCCGAACAGATCCTCGTCCACCTCGGGGTGCACCGGCCCGGACCGCGCCTCGGGATGATGGTCCGCACCTGGATCGCGTCGGTCGAGGCCGCGTCGCTGATCTGGCTGGACGAGGACAAGCAGCCGGCCGCGGACGAGCTGCGCGAATGGCTCGTCGACCATCTGGTCGCGCTGCTCACCGCGACGGCCGCGACCGACGAGGAGACGGCGGCCGTGGTCGCCAACCTGCTCGCGCAGGAGACGGCGGACGGCCCCGTCGGCACGCTGGTGCAAAGGCTCGGGCCCGTCGTCGGCGGCGCGGCGCACCTGCTGTGAGACTGGTCCGGTGAAAAGCGAGAACACCCCCTTCGAGGGCGGCCCCCTCGACGGCCGCGTGCTGCCCGTACTGGTGGGCCCCACCGGCCACCCCCCGAAGTGGTACAAGGTCCCCGTCCCGAACGACGACGGCACCCCGCCCACCGTCCACGCCTACCGCCGCGTCCCCTCCGGCTACACCAAACGGCTCGGACTCCAGCGCGGCTGGAAGTACGAGTACGCCCCCGGTGGCGTGGAACGCCGCGAACTGAAGTGGCCGTGGTCCAAGCCGGGGGGCGGCGCGGCGTAGGAGCGGGGCCGGCGCCCCACGACGGTGACCGGCGACCTTCCCGGCGGCTGAGTGGCAGGCGCCCTTCCCGGGAGTGGCCGGCGACCTTCCCGGCGGCTGAGTGTCCGGCCCGTGATGCGAGCGCGCTCGGCGCCGCGGCTCGGTGCCGGGGCTCGGCGCCGGGGCTCGGTGCCGGGGCGCAAGGAGACGCGCCGGGTGGGCGGGGATCGTGACCGGGCGAGTGACCGGGTTGCGCCGGGGTGCGCAGCTCCGGTCGCCGTACACGGGGGCGCCACGCAGCCTCGGGTGCGGGCGGAGGGACCGTCCGTACGGCCGGAGGTGATCGGGTGTCAGGCAGTTGCGTGATGCGGGCCGTGTGCGTGGGCGCGCTCGTCGTCGCCGCGACGGCGACGACACTGCCCGCGGCGGCGGAAGGGCCGGAGCCCGGAGCCCGGCAGGGTGCCGTCGACAGGGTGCTCGGCGAGATCGGGGACGCCGTCATGGAGCGGTTCGCCGCCGAAGGCGCGGGCTCCGCTCCTGGCTCGCCGCTCTCGCTCGGCGAACTCACCGCCGCCTCCGGCGTGAGCGGCGTGCTGACCCGGTTGCGCGAGCTGTACCGGCAGGCCGAGGCCGCCGGTGAGACCTATCGGAGCACCGAGGGCGCCCTGCGAGCCCAGCGCACCGAGACCGCGCGGCTGAACAAGGAGCTCGCCGCGGCACGCGGCGCGCTCGCGCTGAGCCGCGCAGAGGCGGGCCGGATCGCGCGCGAGCAGTACCAGGGCACGTCCGAGCTCTCCGCGTACCTGGAGCTGCTGCTGGCCCGCGACCCGCAACGCGTCCTGGACCAGGGGCACCTCATCGAGCGTGCGTCAACCGGCCGCCTGGCGGCCATGGCACGGCTGGAGGCCGGCGAGAAGCGGTCCCGAGAACTGGCGGCCGCCGCCCGCAGGGCCCTGGACCGGGAAATGGTGCTCGCCGCCCGGAAGAAGCAGGCACGCGACCGGGCCACGGCCCGGCTGCGCTCCGCCGAAGGGCTGCTCGCCTCGCTCTCCACCGACCAGCTCACCGCCCTGGCCGCGCAGGGCACGGCTTCGTACGCCCCGCCCGAGCTGCCGCCCGGCGTGGCGGCGGACGGCCCGGACGAGGCGGAGGCCGAGGCCGGCGGTCAGACGCCGGAGACGGACGCCAGGTAGGCGCCGGTCTTCTCCGGGTCGTAGAAGAAGTTCTCGAAGTCCGACGGGTCGTTGAAGCCGTTCGCGAACCGGTCCGCGACCGGCTGGAGCCCACCGGCCGCGCCGATCAGGTTGAGCACGTGCTCCGGCGGCACACCGAGCATCGCGTTCGTCCACTTGGTGACGTGCTGCGCCGTCTCCCAGTACCGGTCGAACGTGCCCTGCATCCACTGCTCGTCGAACGGCCTGTCCCCGTGCTCGGTGATCGACGCGAGGTACGAGGCCGCGCACTTGGACGCCGAGTTGGAGCCCTGGCCGGTGATCGGGTCGTTGGCGACGACGACGTCCGCGACACCGAGGACCAGCCCACCGCCGGGGAGCCGGCCGATCGGGTTGCGGACGGTCGGGGCGTATCGTCCGGCAAGTGTGCCGCCGGCGTCGGTCAGTTCGACCCTGGTGGCCCTCGCGTACTCCCAGGGTGTGAACTTCTCCATCAGCTCCAGCGTCAGCGACAGGTGCTCCGCCGGGTCCTTGACGCCCTTGAAGGCGTCGAGCGGTCCGCCCGGAACGCCCTCCCAGAAGAGGATGTCGGCGCGGCCGGACGTGGTGAACGTCGGCATGACGAACAGCTCGCCGACGCCCGGCACCAGGTTGCAGCGCACCGCGTCGTAGTCGGGGTGCTCGGGGCGCGGGCCGAGGCCGTGCACATAGGCGACGGCGAGCGCGCGCTGCGGCTCCGTGTACGGCGAGCGGGACGCGTCCCGGCCGAACATCGAGACCAGCTCGCCCTTGCCGGCCGACACCAGCACCAGGTCGTAGGCGCGGGAGAAGTAGTCGAGGTCGGAGACGGCCGCGCCGTGGATGACGAGTTGTCCGCCGCGCTGAGCGAAGGTCTCCATCCAGCCGGCCATCTTCACGCGCTGGTCGACGGACTGCGCGTAGCCGTCCAGCCTGCCGACCCAGTCGACCGCGCGGCTCGAGTCGGGAGCGGCGACGGAGACTCCGAGGCCCTCGATCCTGGGTGCCTGCGACTCCCAGAAGTTGATGCCGAGGTCACGCTCGTGCTGGAGCGCGGTGTGGAACATGCACTGGGTGGACATGACCCGGCCGGACCGGATCTCGTCCGCCGTGCGGTTGGACATCAGGGTGACGTCGTAGCCCTGCGACTGGAGGCCCAGGGCGAGCTGGAGGCCGGACTGACCTGCTCCGACTATGAGTATCTTCCGCATGGCGGGGTTCTCCGTGGTTCTGCGTCGTGGTTCCGGCGTCGGGATCCCGGCGTCGTGGTTCCGGCGTCCCGGTCCCGCGTCGGGGTCCCGGCATCCCGGTCCCGGGAGGCTATTCGGGGGTGGCTTCGAGGGCGTGCGCGACCAGCGCCAGCAGGGACTCGACCACCGTGATCCGGTGACGGGCATCCATGATCACCACCGGTACGTGCGGCGGCACCGTCAGAGCCTCCCGTACGTCCTCCGGCTCATAGGCGGTCGTCCCCTCGAAGTGGTTGACGGCGACGATGTACGGCAGCCCGCAGCTCTCGAAGTAGTCGAGCGCGGGGAAGCAGTCCGGCAGCCGCCGGGTGTCGGCGAGCACGACCGCGCCGATCGCCCCGCGCACCAGGTCGTCCCACATGAACCAGAACCGCTGCTGGCCGGGCGTGCCGAAGACGTACAGCACCAGGTCGTCGTCGAGTGTGACCCGGCCGAAGTCCATGGCCACGGTCGTGGTGACCTTGTCCGGCGTGGCGGTGAGGTCGTCGGTGTCCTCGCTGGCGCGGGTCATCAGCGCCTCTGTCGTCAGCGGCGTGATCTCGGAGACGGAGCCGACGAACGTCGTCTTGCCGACGCCGAAACCGCCCGCGACGACTATCTTCGTCGCGGTGGGGGCGCGGGTCGTGTCCAACTGCCACGGCTGCGGCGGCTCTTCGGGCTCGGTCCCGGCGCCGGTCCGAGGCGGGTCGAGGAGCATGTCAGAGGCGGCGGAGTCCACTCAGCACCCTTTCGAGCAGTGCGCGGTCGGGCCGGCCGGTGCCGTGACCGCTCCCGTACACGCGGATCTTTCCCTGGTCCGCCAGGTCGCTGAGGAGCACCCGGACGACGCCCAGCGGCATCTTGAGCAGCGCCGAGATCTCGGCGACGGTGCGCATCCGGCGGCACAGCTCGACGATCGCCCGCAGCTCGGGCATGACGCGCGAGGCGAGGTTGCCGCCGGGCAGCTCACGGCTCCCCTTCAGCCTTCGGCGAGGGGGTACCCCCGTCTCGCCGTGCTCGGGCGGCGCCTCCAGCGCGGCGACGAACGTCTCGACCAGCAGCACGTGCCCGAAGCGGGTGCGGCCGCCGGTGAGGGAGTACGGACGGACCCGGGCGGGGCGTTTGCCGTCACCGCGGACGGGCAGATTGGGGACGGACATCACAGGCCGCTCTCCATCGATTTGCGCAGCTCGCTGCGGACTTCGGGGGTGAGTACGTGTCCGGCTCGGCCCACGAAGAGGGCCATGTGGTAGGCGACGATGCTCATGTCGCAGTCGGGCGTGGCGTGCACTCCGAGCAGGGAGCCGTCGCTGATCGACATGACGAAGAGGCTGCCCTCGTCCATGGCGACCATCGTCTGTTTGACGCCTCCGCCGTCCATCAGGCCCGCGGCGCCGATCGTGAGGCTGCCGATCCCGGAGATGATCGTGGCGAGGTCGGCGGCGGAGCCCTTCGGGCCCTCACGGGGGACGACGGCGGCAGCCTGGGCGGCGTTCTGTCCGGGGTCGGACGAGAGCAGTAGCAGGCCGTCGGACGAGACGACGGCGACCGAGCGGACTCCTGGTACCTCCTCCACCAGATTGCCCAGCAACCACTGAAGGTTGCGTGCCTCGCTGCTCAGGCCGAACGTGCCGGTCGCAGTCAACTGCGTACCTCCTCGACTGTGTCCCCCGTTTCCGCTGCGGTGTGTGCGTGTCCGTCGTTCTCGGCGGCCGCGGTGGTCTCCGCTGCCTCCGATGTCTCCGCCGTTCTCGTTTCCGTCAGCTCCGCGATCTCCGCCTCCGCGTCCCGGCGGCCGTCCTTCGCGCCCTGATGGAAGCCGCCGAGCCGGCGGCGCAGAGCCTCCGCGTCGACGCTCCCGGTGCGCCCGGTCGGGGCGGTGGCGGGCGTGACGGACTTCGGGGTCCGCTTGGGCAGCCCCTTGTCGGTGACGCGGTCCCAGACGGCGGGCGACACCGGGGCCACCGGGTTCTCGGGGGCCTCCGGCCCGGCGCTTTCCGACCCGACGCTTTCCGACCCGGCGCTTTCCGACCCGACGCTTTCCGGCCCGGGCAGCGGTGGGAGCCGCATCGCGAACGTCTCCTGGTCGACGCCGACCGTCACCGGCTCTCCGTCGGCCACCCGCTCGCGCGTGTCCGGCTCCGCCGCGGCGGCTACGGCCCGCTCGGCGGCCTCGACGAACGGGTCCGGCGCCGGGGCCGTACGGGGCGGGGTGGGCTCGTCGTCGTGCTCCATGTCCGAGTCCGGCACGACGTCCACGTCCGGCTCGGGTGCAGCCGCCGCGAGCAGGTCCGGCGCTGCGGCGTCGGCCGGGCCCGGCTCGAGGGCGTGCTCCATGTCCGGGCCGGGAGAAGCGTCCGCGTGAGCGAGCGGCCCGTCCGCTGCCGGAGCCGGCGGCTCGACCGGGGCCGGACCCGCCTCCGCTGTCTCCGGTACGCCGGGCTCGGCCGGGGCGTCGGCACGGCCCTCCGGGGGCGGGGCGTCGGCACGGCCCTCCGGGGGCGGGGCGTCGGCACGGCCCTCCGGGGGCGGGTCGGCGTCCTGGTCGGCGTCCTGGTCGGCCGGGGCCGGTGCGGCGCGGTGTTCGCTGCCGGGCAGTGCGTTGGAGTTGGCCTCGGCCACCGAGCCCGGGAGGTTCAGCGCGGGAGCCGCGCCCGGTACGGGCGCCTGGCGACCGCCCGTCGCCGGCGGCCCCGTCGGCAGCAGGGTCTGCGGCACGACGACGACCGCCGTGATCCCGCCCTGCTGGTGCTCGCGCAGCTGGATCCGTACGCCGTGGCGCGCCGCCAGCAGCGCGGCGACCCGCAGGCCGAGACCTTCGGCCTCGCGGCCCGCCGGGGGCCCGGTCTCGTACGACTCCGGGTCCTCGAGCCGGGCGTTGATCTGCGCGATACGTCCCGCGGTCATACCGATGCCGGCGTCCTGGACGGAGAGCATGACCTCCCCGCTCTCCAGGAGCCACCCCGACAACTCGACCTGGGCGTCCGGCGGCGAGAACGAGGTGGCGTTCTCCAGCAGTTCGGCGACCAGGTGGCTGAGGTCGTCCGCGGCGAAGCCGGCGACCTGGGCGTGCGGCGGCAGGGACTGAATGACGACCCGCTCGTAGCGCTCGATCTCGCTCACCGCGGCGCGCAGCACGTCGACGAGCGGGACGGGCCCTACGTGCCCGTGTCCGTGCTCCGTGCCGGCCAGGACCAGCAGGTTCTCGCTGTGCCTGCGCATGACCGTGGCCATGTGGTCGAGTTTGAAGAGGGTGGCGAGGCGCTCCGGGTCCTGCTCGCGCTCCTCCAGCTTCTCGATGACGCCCAGCTGTCGTTCTACGAGGCCGAGGGTGCGCAGCGAGAGGTTGACGAAGGTGTGGCGGACGGTGTGGCCCAGCCGGTCGAGTGCGCTGCCGATCTCCTCGGTTCGCTGCCGCAGCTCCAGGCGGGCCGCGGCGACTTCGGCCTCGAGCGCCTCGCGCGCACCGGCGAGTTCGCCGCGCTCCGCCTCCAGCCGCTCGGCCCGTGCCCCGAGGTCGCGAAGCTTGCCGTGCAGGGCGTTGAGCGACCGTACGACCTGGGCGAACTCGTCGTTGCGGCCGGTGAAGCGGACCGGCGCCTCCGTCTGCGGGGCGGGCGCGTCGGCGAGCCTGGCCGCGCCGATGCGCAGAACGGCGAGCGGGCGGGTGAGCGTACGGGAGACGGCGGCGAGCACGCCGATGGTGACGACGACCAGTCCGCCGAGGAGCGCGATGCGGATCTCGAGTGCGGTGAGGTCGTCGTCGCGCAGCTGCGCGAACCGTTCGGTCCGCTCCGTGGCGAGGGACGACTCGGCGCCCCGCATCTGTTCGATACGGGCGGTGAGCGCGGTCTCCAGTTCGGCGGGGTCGGTGCCGCGTTCCGTGTCGGAGAGCCTGGGCTGGTCGGTGAGGCGGCCCAGGTAGCTCTCCGCGGCCTTGACCTCGGGGCCGGTGACGGTGGCGGCGACCTTCTCGCGGGCGGTCTTCGCCGCGGCCTGGTCGAAGTCGGCGAGGGCGGCGAGTTCGCGTACCCGGGCCTGCTGAGCGGCGGCGGTGAGGGCGTTGCGGGTGCGGGCGTCGGTGCCGGAGTCCTCGCCCGGGTTCTCCACGGGGAGGCCGGTGACCGGGTCGTAGCCGATCACCGGGTCCGGCTGCGGAACGGCGAGCGCGGCGAGCAGCAGGCCGCGGGCGGCGGATGCCTGCTCTACGGCGAGTCCGAGTTCGGCGGGTGCCCGGGTGCCCTCGGCGGCGCGGGACGGTGTCCGGTCGGCCAGTTCCCCGGCGAGAGCGTGCAGGGCGGAGATGACGGTGGTGTAGGCCAGGTGGGCCTCGATCGCGGTGCTCTTGCCGGTGAGCGCGGTGCGGCGGACGGAGGGCACGGAGGCCAGCGAGTGGCGCAGGTCCGCGCGCTCGGAGCCCAGGGCGTCGCGCATCTCGTCGACCTGCCGGTCGACGCGGGCGCTGAGGCTGCCGGAGATCTTCCGGCGGTCCTTCTGCTCGCCCTGCTGGTCGTCCCGGCCGGCGGCGACGTACGCGGTGACCTCGTCGCGCTCGTCGGCGAGCGAGTGGGCGAGGGTGACGGCCTGCCGGTCGAGCGCGGCAAGGGTGACCAGCCGCTGCGACTCGGTCAGGTCCGCGGAGCTCGCGAGGATGCCGGGGGCACCGGCGCCGACGACGAGGAGGACGGTCAGCGCCACACCCGCGACGAGCCGGTTGCGCACGCGACGGGGGCGGCCCGCGGGCGGCTGCGCTTGGGCGGCGGCCTGCGAGGGCGGCGCGGCCGCGGTGTGCGGGACCGGGCCGGGCGCGGTCGGGCCCTGCGCTGCGACTGCGTCTCGCCCAGCAGGTGGGCTCTGCACGGCGGCTGCATCCTGCCCGGGTGGGCTGCTCTGCACGGCGGCTGCATCCTGCCCGGGTGGGCTCTGCACGGGTGTCTCGTGCGCGGCTGGGTCCTGCGCGGCTGCGTCCTGATCACGGGGGCCCGGGATCGGTTGGGGAGAGGCCGGGGCCCGGTGGTCGCCCGGGGCTCCCGTGGACGGCGTTCCAGTGGGCCTGCCGCCGTTGCCCCGAGGCCGCTTCATCTGCACCGGTGCTCGCAATCTTGCTTGACTCGTCCACCCTTGAAGCAGAGATGACGACCGGTCACACGCGAGAGCCCCACCCCTGGTACGGCTTCCGACCATTCCAGTGCCTACGGGAGGGAGGCGCGCATCGGCCGCTCCGCCACCCGAACGAGTGAACAACACTCAGGAGTTGGCGAACAACTTCCGCGCGCGCGTCGCAGGGCTCTGCGGCGCCCCCGGGTTGGACCTTCCGGCAACCCTTTGGCAAGATGCCCGCCCGCAGCTTCGCACAGCCGCCCATTCCGGGCGAAGCACCTGCTTGACCTGCCGGTACGCGGCAACTACCGCCCCGTGAGGCCCTTGTGAAGGTCTCATGCAGACTGGATCCATGCGCATCGAGTTCGCCACCTCGCCCGGCTCCCCCGAACGCCCCAACGAGGACTGGGTATCCGTCGCCCTGCCCGCTTCGGGCCAGGGCGGCACGCTGGTGGCGCTCGACGGCGTGACGCCGCCGAGCGGTGATGCGGGATGCGTGCACGGGGTGCCGTGGTTCACCGCCCGGCTGGGCGGCGCTCTGGTCGAACTGTCCGGTTCGCGGCGCGACCTGGCACTTCGGGACGTCCTCGCGGAGGCAATCCGGCGCACCGCGGACGCCCACCGCCGAACCTGTGACCTTTCTCACGTGCGTACGCCCCAGGCGACGGTGGTCCTGGCGCGGTGGGGCGGAGCGGACGAGCACGCCGAGTATCTGGTGCTCTCGGACTCGACGCTGCTGCTGGAGTCGCCCGACGGCACCGTCCGCCCGGTGCTGGACGACCGGCTGGACCGTCTGCCGCGCGAGGCGCTGCGGACCCACGCCTCGGCGGACACCCTGCGGAACGCGGAGGGCGGCTTCTTCACCGCGGCGGCGGACCCGTCGGTGGCCCTGCGCGCGGTTGCGGGCAGCGTCCCGCGCCGCAAGGTGCGCTCGGTGGCCGCGCTCACCGACGGTGCCTCGCGCTGGGTGGACATGTTCGCCGAGGGCGACTGGGCCGCGTGCGTGGCTCTGGTGCGCAAGGAGGGGGCACAGGGGCTGATCGACCGGGTGCGGGAACTGGAGACAGCGGCACGGACCCGTACGACGGCTGTCCGGTGGAAGCTCCACGACGACGCGTCGGTGGTGTACGCGGAGCTGTGACGTGAGGGCGGGCGGTGGATCCGCCGCCTGGTCCCTTCCCCCCGCCTGTCCCCCTTCCGCCGCCTGGTCCCTTCCCCCGCCTCTCCTCTTCCCCCGCCCGTCCTCCTCCCCGCCCCTTCTCGCCTCCTCCCCTCCCCGTCCCTTCCCCCCGCCTCTCCTCGCCTCTTCCCGCTGTACCGACGTGCGGCCCCTCCGCGTGGCGGGCTCTGCCCGGGCCGGGTGCCGCGCTTCGCCGGTGTCCTGAAACGCCGGACAGACGGATTGCGCACAGCGAAATCCAGCCCGCCGGAGGCACTCCCCTACGCTCTGGCGGCGTGGGAGGTGGCCCCACCCGCGGCTGCCGAGCCGTAGGGGGAGTTCGCGGCGCGGGGGTCCGGTGGGGGTACCCCGGGCCGCCGGGCCGAGGGGAGGAGCCCCGTCACGCGGCGGAGCCGCATTCCGGTGCAGCGGGAAGGGGCGGGGCGGGGAACCAAGCGCCGCGCAGCGGCCCGTCAGCCTTCTGCGTGGGCGTTGAGCCGATTGAGCAGGCGGGCCAGTTCGGCGACCTCGCCGCGATCCCAGCCGGCCAGCTTGCTCCGGTACCGGTCGCGGCGGGCATCGCGCACATGACGGAACCGGGCCACTCCTTCGTCCGTGAGCCGTACGAGGGACGCGCGGCCGTCGGCGGGATCCGGTTCGCGGGCGACCAGGCCGAGGTCCTCCAGGGCCCGCAGTTGGCGGCTCATGGTCGCCTTGCCGACGCCGAAGTAGGAGGCCAGTTCGGTCGCCCGCTGCTGCCCGGTCTCCTCCAGTCGTACGAAGAGCCCGTAGGCGGCGGGTTCGAGCTCTGGGTGGACCTCGCGGGCCATCTCGCCTGATGACGCCCTTGCTCGGCGCAGAAAGACGGCCAACTCCCGCTCCAGCGCCAGGAATTCCGGGTCCACTCCACTCCCGCCGTTCGGGTCCGCCGCATCCGCCGTACTGCTTTCGTGCACGTCAGCACCCCTCGCGCGCTTTCCTGGTCGTGAAAGTCTCTTCCGGCGGCCGGTACTGCCGCAGCTCAGCCAGTATTTCGCAGGAGTGGACCGACGGCGGCGGCCGGGCGCGGGACGCGACCACGGCCCGCCCCGTTCACGCCCAGTGAGCGGGGCGGGTCAGCCGGTCCGGAATACGGGTGGCCGCGTCGCCCCTGGCCGCGTTGAGCTGCGGCTGGGTGAGGAAGATGCAGCCGGTCAGGTCCGCGCCGGACAGATCGGCGTCCCTGAGGTCGGCGCCTATGAGGTCCGCCGACCTCAGGTCGGCGCCGGTCAGGTCGGCTGCTATCAGATACGCGCCGCGCAGCCCGGCGCCCCGCAGGTCGGCGTTCCTGAGTCGGGCGCCCATCAGGTCCGCTCCCCTGCGGTCCTTCTTCCGGCCCTTGACCCGGGCCCGCACCAGTTCGCTCACCCGCAGCAGGAGGACGTTCACCTCCTGGCGGTGGGCGGCCACATCGGTCTTCTCCAGGGCGTCAGGGGCGAGCCGGGTGAGGTCGGTGACGACGTCCCGTTGCCGCCGCAGCTCCGGGTGCACCTCGCGCGCGGCGCTCAGGGTCAGTGCCTCCTCGACGTACCAGAGGAGCTCATGGAGCTGCCGGACCACGGGGAAGACGTCGAACATCTGCCGGGACGTGGCCGGGGCGTCCCGCCAGCTCGTGCCGCCGAAGGTGATCTGCGAGACGTGCTGTCCGGCGCCGAAGCAGTCGTAGACCGTGCAGCCGGGAAAGCCGCTGTCGCGGAGCCGGTCGTGGATGCCGCAGCCGAAGTCCGTACGGAGGTTGGCACAGGGCTTGCCGGCGTCCTTGTTCACCGCGAAGTCGGCGGAGGCTGCGAAGGGCAGAGCGACACAGCACAGCCCGAAGCAGTTCGAGCAGTCGGCCCGCAGGGTGGTCATCCATCCATTGTGCGTGACGGGCGTGATGGGCGTGACGGGCGAGTCAGGTGAGGCAGGCGTGACAGGCAGGGCGAGAGGGAACGGGCGGGGCCGGGCGGGAACGGCAGGGGCCCGGCGGTGGTCACCACCGCCGGGTTCCACCACCACCGGGCCCCTGCCTGTCTGTCGCCCGAGCCGGTACTGCCCACGTGCGCCCCCGAGGACCGTCGGGCCGCCGCCACGGCCCCGTCGGGCCCCCGCCGTCACCGGGGCCGGTCAGGCCGAGTGCGGCGCTCCGGTCCGGTCAGGCCGCCGCCGTCACCGGGATCTTCGCCGTGGAGAGCGCCAGCTCCAGGACCTGGCGGACGTCCGTCACCGGATGCACTTCCAGCTTGTCGAGGATCTCCGCCGGGACGTCGTCCAGGTCGGCCTCGTTCCGCTTCGGGATCACGACCGTGGTGATACCCGCCCGGTGCGCCGCGAGCAGCTTCTGCTTCACGCCGCCGATGGGCAGCACCCGGCCGGTCAGCGACACCTCGCCGGTCATCGCCACGTCCGTACGCACCTGGCGACCGGAGAGGAGGGACGCGAGTGCCGTGATCATCGTGATGCCCGCGCTCGGCCCGTCCTTCGGGACCGCGCCCGCCGGGAAGTGGATGTGCACGCCCCGGTCCTTGAGGTCGGCGACCGGCAACTCCAGCTCGGCGCCGTGCGAGCGCAGGAAGCTCAGCGCGATCTGCGCGGACTCCTTCATCACGTCACCGAGCTGACCGGTCAGCGTCAGTCCGGATCCGCCGGTCTCCGGGTCGGCGAGCGACGCCTCCACGAACAGCACGTCCCCGCCTGCCCCCGTCACCGCGAGCCCGGTGGCCACGCCGGGCACCGCGGTGCGGCGCTCGGCCGGGTCCTGCGCCGACTCGGGAACGTGGCGCGGCCGCCCGATGAGGCCGCGCAGCTCGTCCTCCGTGACGGTGAACGGCAGTTCGCGGTCGCCCAGCTCGTGCTGTGCCGCGACCTTCCGCAGCAGCCGCGCGACAGACCGCTCCAGGTTCCGTACGCCCGCCTCGCGGGTGTACTCCCCCGCCAGCCTGCGCAGCGCCGAGTCGTCGAACGTCACCTCGCCGGCCTCCAGGCCGGCCCGCTCCAGCTGGCGCGGTACGAGGTGGTCGCGGGCGATGACGATCTTCTCGTCCTCGGTGTAGCCGTCGAGCCGTACCAGCTCCATCCGGTCGAGCAGCGCCTCCGGGATGGCCTCCATGACGTTGGCGGTGGCGAGGAAGACGACGTCGCTGAGATCGAGCTCGACCTCGAGGTAGTGGTCTCGGAAGGTGTGGTTCTGCGCGGGGTCCAGGACCTCGAGCAGGGCTGCGGCGGGGTCGCCGCGGAAGTCGGACCCGACCTTGTCGATCTCGTCGAGCAGAACGACCGGGTTCATCGAGCCGGCCTCCTTGACGGCACGCACGATCCGGCCGGGCAGCGCGCCGACGTACGTACGCCGGTGGCCTCGGATCTCGGCCTCGTCCCGTACGCCACCGAGCGCGACGCGCACGAACTTGCGGCCCATCGCGTGCGCTACGGACTCGCCGAGCGACGTCTTGCCCACGCCGGGCGGGCCGACGAGTGCGAGTACCGCGCCCCCGCGCCGCCCGCCGACCACGCCCAGCCCCCGGTCGGCGCGCCGCTTGCGCACCGCCAGGTACTCGGTGATCCGCTCCTTCACGTCTTGCAGGCCCGCGTGCTCGGCGTCCAGGACGGCCTTGGCGCCCTGGATGTCGTACGCGTCCTCCGTGCGTTCGTTCCACGGCAGTTCGAGCACCGTGTCGAGCCAGGTGCGGATCCAGGAGCCCTCGGGCGACTGGTCGCTCGCCCGCTCCAGCTTCTCGACCTCCTTGAGCGCGGCGTCCCTGACCTTCTCGGGCAGGTCGGCGTTCTCGACGCGGACGCGGTAGTCGTCGGACTCGTCCTCGCCGCCCCGGCCGCCCAGCTCGCGCAGCTCCTTGCGCACCGCGTCCAGCTGACGGCGGAGCAGGAACTCGCGCTGCTGCTTGTCGACGCCTTCCTGGACGTCCTTGGCGATGGACTCGGCGACGTCCTGCTCGGCAAGGTGCTCGCGCAGCTGCTCGGTGGCGAGCCTGAGCCGGGCGACGGGGTCGCCGGTCTCGAGCAGCTCGATCTTCTGGGCGGTCGTCAGGAACGGCGAGTACCCGGAGTTGTCGGCGAGCTGCGAGACGCCCTCGATCTGCTGCACACGGTCGACGACCTGCCAGGCACCGCGCTTCTTCAACCAGTCGGTGGCAAGGGCCTTGTACTCCTTGGCCAGTTCGGTCACCGCGCCGGGCAGGGGGTCGGGCACGGTCTCCTCGACCACGGTGCCCTCCACCCACAGGGCGGCGCCGGGACCGGTCGTACCGGCGCCGATACGGACGCGGCCGACGCCGCGGATCAGCGCGCCGGGGTCGCCGTCGGAGAGCCGGCCGACCTGCTCGACGGTGGCGAGCACACCGGTCGCGGCGTAGGTGCCGTCGACCCGGGGAACGAGCAGCACCTTCGGCTTGTTGCCGGAGGTGCGGGCGACAGCCTGGGCGGCCTCGACCGCAGCGCGTACGTCGGTGTCGGACAGGTCGAGCGGCACGACCATGCCGGGCAGCACGACCTCGTCGTCGAGCGGCAGCACGGGCAGAGTGAGCGGTGAGTTCGCCTTGATATCGGCAGCCATGATCTCCCCTTAGGCAGTCAAGTTGAGCTGTACCGACTCAATGCATGTGAGCCCGCCATTGTTCCCTTCACCGTGTTCGCCCTGAGCGATCACCGAAATCCGGTGGGCGACGACGGCACCGCGCGCCATAGTGAGGCGATGGGGAACAAGGGACTGAACCCTGACGGGACCATCGCCCGGGAGGGTTCGCTCGACCACGTGACCGCCCGCTTCGCGCCCGTGGTCGCCGCGGCCCGGGCGGAGATCGCGGGACGCTTCGGCGACGGCCGGCTGCACAGCGCGTATGTCTACGGCAGCATCCCGCGCGGCACGGCCGTGCCCGGCATCTCCGACCTCGACCTACTGCTCGTCCTGGCCGAGGAGCCCACTGCGCGCGACCGGGCGGACGCCGACGCCGCCGAGGGCGTGCTCGACGGGTCGTTCGACGTGATCGACGGCGTCGGTGTTCTGCTCGTGGGGGTCGGAGCGGCGCTGAGCGAACTCGAGCGGTACGACCTGGGCTTCTTCATCTCCTGCCTGTGCACACCGCTCCTCGGGGAGGACCTGGCCGCCCGGCTCCCGCCTCAGCGCCCCACCTCGCTGCTGGCCCGCGAGACCAACGGCGATCTGGCTCTCGCGCTGCCGCGCTGGCGGGACGGCTTGCTGAACGCCCGTACGGATGCCGAACGGCGGGCCATGTGCCGCCGAATCGCGCGGCGCGTCGTGCGGTCGGGGTTCACGCTGGTCATGCCCCGCTGGGGCGGCTGGACCAGCGATCTGCACGAGTCGGCGGAGCTGTTCGCGCGCTACTACCCGCGGCGCGCGGCCCAGATGCGGTCGGCTGCCCGCGCGGCCCGAACCCCGACGCCTGACCCGGCCGGACTCCGCGCCCTTACGGAGGACCTGGGGCCCTGGCTGGCGGCCGAGTACACGGCGGTGCACGGCGAGAAGGCGGCCCGCCCGTGAACGGCCCGCCGCCGTGACGTGCGTCACCTTGATATTCAGTCGCACTCCCCCACCTCTCGGTGCGTAACAGACCACGGCGCCACCATCGGCCTTCTGGGCGGCACCCCGGACGACCGCGCCCTCTACGAGTCCCTGGGCCGGCACACCCACGCACCGCTGGCGAGCCTCTTCCACCGCCGGGCCTCCTGAGCACCGGCGGCGGCCCGTTCCGACCGTCGTTGCCGTGAACCGGAACATCGGCGCCGCCCGGCCTCCGACGGGTTTGGCCCGCCGCGTGCCGCCCCGACAGAATGGGGCCGATTCCCGTCGTCACCTGCCGGCCGCCCGGAGGTCATCTCATGCCGTTCCCCGCCAGCGACGCCCCTGTCACCCTCGACCGGCGCGAGGGCCCCTACGGGGAGGTGGTACTGCGCAGACGGGGCGACGGCGACGAGAAGGTGCACGAGATCATCGCCAACGGGTGCTTCCTGATGGACACCTCCGACGGGCGGTCCGAGCGGCTGCTCGTCGACGCCGCGTACGAGGCCATCGGCACGGGCAACGTCGCCCCGCGCCTCCTCATCGGCGGTCTGGGGGTGGGCTTCTCGCTCGCCCACGCCGCGGCCATGCCGTCGTGGCGGCAGATCGCCGTGGTCGAGCGCGAGCAGGCGATCATCGACTGGCACCGCGGCGGGCCGCTCGCCGCCGTCTCCGGGCGGGCACTCGCCGATCCGCGCTGCGTGATCCTTCACACCGACCTGCTGAACCACCTGAACGCGACCGCGGACCGTTACGACGCCCTGTGCCTGGACATCGACAACGGGCCCGACTGGACCGTCACGGAGGACAACGGGGCGCTCTACTCACCGGCCGGACTCGCCGCGTGCGCAGCCGTGTTGGCGCCCGGCGGAGTGCTCGCCGTGTGGTCCGCGCAGCCGTCCCCGGAATTCGAAGAGTCGTTGCGGAATGCCGGGTTCAGCGCAGTAAGAACCGAAGAGATCCACCTTGCCCGGGGCGTACCGGACGTCGTCCACCTCGCCGTTCGCCCTGCGTAGCCGGGACACAGCCGCTGCCTTTACGCTGCTGGACTACACAGCGGATCCAGCTTCGAAGCAGAACCACATGCAGCTCGCAGAGAACGCGTACAAGGGCGGGGCGATGGAGCAGACACACACCACGCAAGGCGGCGTCGCGGCCACTCCGGGGGCCCAGCGCCGGGTGCTGGTGGTGGAGGACGACGCCACGATCGTCGACGCCATCGCGGCGCGGCTGCGGGCCGAGGGCTTCCTGGTGCAGACCGCCCTCGACGGACCGGCCGCCGTCGACGCCGCGGAGGCATGGCAGCCGGACATGATGGTTCTCGACATCATGCTGCCCGGCTTCGACGGACTCGAGGTCTGCCGCCGGGTCCAGGCGCAGCGCCCCGTGCCGGTGCTGATGCTGACCGCCCGTGACGACGAGACGGACATGCTCGTCGGGCTGGGCGTCGGCGCGGACGACTACATGACCAAGCCGTTCTCCATGCGCGAACTCGCGGCCAGGGTGCACGTCCTGCTGCGCCGGGTGGAGCGGGCGGCCCTCGCCGCGGTGACTCCGCGCAGCGGGATCCTGCGTCTCGGCGAACTGGAGATCGACCACGCGCAGCGCCGTGTGCGTGTCCGGGCTGAGGACGTGCACCTGACGCCGACCGAGTTCGACCTGCTGGTGTGCCTGGCGAACACGCCGCGCGCGGTCCTCTCCCGTGAACAGCTGCTCGCAGAGGTGTGGGACTGGGCGGACGCCTCCGGAACACGAACGGTCGACAGCCACATCAAGGCGCTGCGCCGCAAGATCGGCGCCGAGCGCATCCGTACCGTCCACGGTGTGGGGTACGCCCTGGAGACGCCCGCGCCATGAGTCCACGGCGGCAGGCCGTCGGGCCGGGCAGATGGCTCAGTACCGCGTCCATCACGATATCGATCAAGACCAAGCTCAGCACGCTCGTCGTGGTCTCGGTCCTCATCACCACCGGTCTGATGCTGTTGGCGTTCCACAGCAAGACCGAGGTGCGGTTCATCACGGTCTTCACGATCATCGCCACCCTGTTGATCACCCAGTTCGTGGCGCACGGCCTGACCGCTCCGCTGGACGAGATGAACACCGTCGCCAAGGGCATATCGCACGGCGACTACACCCGCCGGGTGCGCGGCGCCGACCGCCGCGACGAACTCGGCGACCTGGCCTCCACGATCAACCGCATGGCGGACGACCTGGAGGCCGTCGACCGGCACCGCAAGGAGCTGGTCGCCAACGTCTCCCACGAGCTGCGCACCCCGATCGCCGCGCTGCGCGCCGTGCTGGAGAACGTCGTCGACGGGGTGTCCGCCGCCGACCCGGAGACGATGCGCACGGCGCTGAAGCAGACCGAGCGGCTGGGCCGGCTGGTCGAGACGCTGCTCGACCTGTCCCGCCTCGACAACGGAGTGCTGCCGCTGCGGGCGTCGTGTTTCGAGGTGTGGCCCTATCTATCCGGGGTGCTCAAGGAGGCCAACCTGGTCTCGGCGCGGCCCGGCCTCGCTTCCGGGTCGGGCCACCACACCCGTACCGACGTCCATCTCCACCTGGACGTGTCCCCGGCGGAGCTGACGGCGCACGCGGACGCCGAGCGGCTGCACCAGGTGGTGGCGAATCTCATCGACAACGCGGTGAAGCACTCCCCGCCGCACGGCCGGGTCACGGTACGGGCCAGGCGCGGTCCCTATCCGGAGTCGCTCGACCTGGAAGTGCTGGACGAAGGTCCGGGCATCCCGGAGCAGGACCGGCACCGGGTCTTCGAGCGGTTCAACCGGGGCGGCGTCCCCGCCCCGCACGGGCCCGGCAGCGACGGCGGCACGGGGCTGGGACTGGCGATCGCGCGCTGGGCGGTCGATCTGCACGGCGGGCGCATCGGGGTGGCCGAATCCGCACACGGCTGCCGCATCCGCGTCACTCTTCCGGGGGCCAGGTCGGCACGCGGTTGACGTAGGGTTCGAACCGGAAGCACAGATTCTCCGTGTAAGTGGTCGAGACACGGGAAGCCGATCTGCCGAGCCGAGGAAAACTGCCGGTCAGGCAGCTCCCGGAGTGCCGCCAGGGGTGCGGGCCAAGGGCTCGTGACCGCTGATAGCCGTACCCCGGCTCGGCCGAACCGTGCTAGTTTCCCGCCATTCACAGCACCGAAACGCGCTGTTCGGTGTGACTTGCACGACGTTGACCCGCCCGGCCTGCACCTCCCGGCCAGGGAGGCGTAGCCTTTATTTCCGCTGTCCATCACCTTGCGAAGCGGAAGAGGGCGGTTCTCGCCGTGTCGTCTCAGTCCCCCAGTAACTCGAGTCTCTCGACCGACCAAACCGGGCAGGGTCAGAACCCTGCCGCCGCGTTCGGCGCCAATGAGTGGCTCGTCGACGAGATCTACCAGCAGTACCTCCAGGATCCGAATTCGGTCGACCGTGCCTGGTGGGACTTCTTCGCCGACTACAAGCCGGGTGCGGCCGCCACCGCGGACGCCCCCGCCGCCGGAGCGAAGCAGACTCAGGGCGACGGAGCCGGTACGGCTCCCGCCCCGGACGCCGCGCCGGCGCAGCCGGCCGCTCCGGCGCAGCCCACCGCCCCCGCCGCTCCGGCTCCGGCCAAGGCGGCCCCCGCGGCCGCTCCGGCCAAGCCCGCCGCCGCCAAGCCGGCCCCGGCCGCCAAGGCCGACACCCAGCCGGCCGACGGCCCCGAGCTCGTGACGCTGCGCGGCCCGGCCGCCGCGGTCGCGAAGAACATGAACGCCTCCCTGGAACTGCCCACGGCCACGTCCGTGCGTGCCGTCCCGGTGAAGCTGCTCTTCGACAACCGCATCGTCATCAACAACCACCTCAAGCGCGCCCGTGGCGGGAAGATCTCCTTCACCCACCTCATCGGGTACGCGATGGTGCAGGCCATCAAGGCCATGCCGTCGATGAACTGGTCCTTCGCGGAGAAGGACGGCAAGCCGACCCTGGTCAAGCCCGACCACGTCAACTTCGGTCTGGCCATCGACCTGGTGAAGCCGAACGGCGACCGACAGCTGGTCGTCGCGGGCATCAAGAAGGCCGAGACGCTGAACTTCTTCGAGTTCTGGCAGGCATACGAGGACATCGTCCGCCGCGCCCGCACCAACAAGCTGACGATGGACGACTTCACCGGCGTCACCGTCTCGCTGACCAACCCCGGCGGCCTCGGCACCGTCCACTCCGTGCCGCGTCTGATGCCAGGTCAGTCGGTCATCATGGGCGTCGGCTCCATGGACTACCCGGCCGAGTTCCAGGGCACCTCGCAGGACACCCTGAACAAGCTGGGCATCTCCAAGGTGATGACGCTCACCTCGACGTACGACCACCGCGTCATCCAGGGCGCCGCCTCGGGCGAGTTCCTGCGGATCGTCGCGAACCTCCTCCTCGGCGAGGAGAACTTCTACGACGAGATCTTCGAGTCGCTGCGCATCCCCTACGAGCCGGTCCGCTGGCTCAAGGACATCGACGCCTCGCACGACGACGACGTCACCAAGGCCGCGCGGGTCTTCGAGCTGATCCACTCCTACCGGGTCCGCGGCCACGTCATGGCCGACACCGACCCACTGGAGTACCGCCAGCGCAAGCACCCCGACCTGGACATCACCGAGCACGGCCTCACGCTCTGGGACCTGGAGCGCGAGTTCGCCGTCGGCGGCTTCGCCGGCAAGTCGATGATGAAGCTGCGCGACATCCTGGGCGTGCTGCGTGAGTCGTACTGCCGCACCACCGGCATCGAGTTCATGCACATCCAGGACCCGAAGCAGCGCAAGTGGCTGCAGGACCGGGTCGAGCGCTCGGCCACCAAGCCGGAGCGCGAGGAGCAGCTGCGCATCCTGCGCCGGCTGAACGCGGCGGAGGCTTTCGAGACCTTCCTGCAGACCAAGTACGTCGGCCAGAAGCGCTTCTCGCTGGAGGGCGGCGAGTCGGTCATCCCGCTGCTCGACGCGGTCATCGACTCGGCCGCCGAGTCGCGCCTCGACGAGGTCGTCATCGGCATGGCCCACCGCGGCCGGCTGAACGTACTGGCGAACATCGTCGGCAAGTCGTACGCCCAGATCTTCCGCGAGTTCGAGGGCAACCTCGACCCGAAGTCGATGCACGGCTCCGGCGACGTGAAGTACCACCTGGGCGCCGAGGGCACCTTCACCGGCCTCGACGGCGAGCAGATCAAGGTCTCCCTGGTCGCCAATCCCTCCCACCTGGAGGCCGTCGACCCGGTCCTCGAGGGTGTCTCCCGCGCCAAGCAGGACGTCATCAACAAGGGCGGCACGGACTTCACGGTCCTGCCGATCGCCCTCCACGGTGACGCGGCCTTCGCCGGCCAGGGTGTCGTCGCCGAGACGCTGAACATGTCCCAGCTGCGCGGCTACCGCACCGGCGGCACGGTCCACGTCGTCATCAACAACCAGGTCGGCTTCACGGCGGCGCCGGAGTCCTCCCGCTCCTCCATGTACGCGACCGACGTCGCCCGCATGATCGAGGCGCCGATCTTCCATGTGAACGGCGACGACCCGGAGGCCGTGGTCCGCGTCGCGCGGCTCGCCTTCGAGTTCCGCCAGGCGTTCAACAAGGACGTCGTGATCGACCTCATCTGCTACCGCCGCCGCGGTCACAACGAGGGCGACAACCCGCAGTTCACCAACCCGCAGATGTACAACCTGATCGACAAGAAGCGTTCGGTGCGCAAGCTCTACACCGAATCGCTCATCGGTCGCGGCGACATCACGCTGGAAGAGGCCGAGCAGGCGCTCCAGGACTTCCAGGGCCAGCTGGAGAAGGTCTTCGCGGAGGTCCGCGAGGCCACCAGCCACCCGGCGCCGACCCATGTCCCGGACGTCGAGGCCGAGTTCCCGGTCGCGGTCGGCACGGCGGTCTCCCAGGAGGTCGTCAAGCGGATCGCCGAGTCCCAGGTCAACATCCCCGACCACATCACCGTGCACCCGCGGCTCATGCCGCAGATGCAGCGTCGCGCGGCGTCCGTCGAGGACGGCACCATCGACTGGGGCATGGGCGAGACCCTGGCCATCGGCTCGCTGCTGATGGAGGGCACTCCGGTCCGCCTCTCCGGCCAGGACACCCGCCGGGGCACGTTCGGCCAGCGCCACGCGGTGCTGGTGGACCAGGAGACCGGCGAGGACTACACCCCGCTGCTCTACCTGTCCGAGGACCAGGCCCGCTACAACGTCTACGACTCGCTGCTCAGCGAGTACGCGGCGATGGGCTTCGAGTACGGCTACTCGCTGGCCCGGCCGGACGCGCTGGTCATGTGGGAGGCCCAGTTCGGTGACTTCGTCAACGGCGCGCAGACCGTCGTGGACGAGTTCATCTCCTCCGCCGAGCAGAAGTGGGGCCAGCACTCCGGCGTCACGCTCCTCCTGCCGCACGGCTACGAGGGCCAGGGCCCGGACCACTCCTCCGCGCGCCCGGAGCGTTTCCTGCAGATGTGCGCGCAGGACAACATGACGGTCGCGATGCCGACGCTGCCGTCGAACTACTTCCACCTGCTGCGCTGGCAGGTCCACAACCCGCACCACAAGCCGCTGATCGTCTTCACCCCGAAGTCGATGCTGCGTCTGAAGGCCGCGGCGTCCAAGGTGGAGGAGTTCACCACCGGCGGCTTCCGCCCGGTGATCGGCGACACCGAGGTCGACTCGGGCGCGGTCGACCCGACGGCCGTGCGCAAGGTCGTCTTCTGCGCGGGCAAGGTCTACTACGACCTCGACGCCGAGCGTCAGAAGCGCGGCGTCAAGGACACGGCGATCATCCGCCTCGAGCGTCTGTACCCGCTGCCGGGCGCGGAGGTCCAGGCGGAGATCGCCAAGTACCCGAACGCCGAGAAGTACCTGTGGACCCAGGAGGAGCCGGCGAACCAGGGCGCCTGGCCGTTCATCGCGCTCAACCTGATCGACCACCTCGACCTGGCCGTCGGCGCGGACATCCCGCACGGCGAGCGCCTGCGCCGCATCTCGCGCCCGCACAGCTCGTCCCCGGCGGTGGGCTCCGCGAAGCGCCACCAGGCGGAGCAGCAGCAGCTGGTCAACGAGGTCTTCGACGCGTGAGGCGGCTGCGCCGCCGCGTGACGTAGTACCTGGCCCGGCCCCGCGATCCGATCGCGGGGCCGGGCCATATTCTGTCCGTATGTACTTCACCGATCGCGGTATCGAGGAGCTGGAGAAGCGACGCGGCGAGGAGGAAGTCACCTTCGAGTGGCTCGCCGAACAGCTCCGCACGTTCGTCGACCTCAACCCGGACTTCGAGGTCCCCGTGGAACGCCTCGCCACCTGGCTGGCGCGCCTCGACGACGACGAGGACGACGAATAGCCCTCTCGTCCCAGGCCCGGGGCCACGGGTCGGGGCCGAGTGCCGGCGCCGAACGGACGCGCGGACCGCGCAGTACGGGGCACGAGCACCGGGCCGAGTGCCGGCGCCCGGGGGCAACGCCCGGCCGGCGCGCGGAGCGCAGTACGGGGCGGAGCCCCGGTTCTCGGTGAGGGGCGCGCCGGGGGCGGGGCGGGGAAGGTCACCGGCCCGGCGCGTACACACCCAGCCGCGCCCGTGTCCACGGCGCCAGTCCGTGGGCGACCAGGACCGCTCCCGCCGTCAGCCAGCCCCCGCTGCGCCGCCGCAGCCCCCACGCCACCAGCGCCACTCCCGCCACCAGCTGGGCCGTGCCCGCCACCCGGAACCAGGGCGGGGCGGACGGGCGGGGCGGACCGGGCGGGGACCGAAGGGCCTGGGGCTCGCGCCGGCCACCGGCGGGATCGATCTCCTCGGCGTCCGCCGCCCGCGCGGCGGTACGCAGCCCGTCCGCCGACGCACCCGGCGCCAGGCCGGGCGGCAGGGCGAGGCCGGTGCGGGTGAGGACGGCCGTCAGGCCGGCCAGCCTGGTCCGGGCGTCGGACTCGGGGTCCGGTGCGGTCAGCGGTTCGAGGGCCCGCAGGGCGAGGGCCGGGTCGAGCCCCAGCCGCGCCGCGAAGGTCCGCATCGCCTCGTCCTCGCCCGCCGGGGTGCCGTCGGCCAGCCAGACGTATCCGACCGGCCGGCGGAAGCCGGAGGCCAGCGTGAGACCGGCTCCGTCGCCGTCCCACCACAGAGCGAGGACCGGCCGGCCCGCGCCGATCGAGAGCGCCGCGGCCCAGCCGCCCAGCACGGCGTCGACCGGTTCGCCGCCGTCCAGCCACGGCCCGCCCTCGGGGACGAGCAGGCTCCATCCGTCGCCGGCCGGGGCAAGAAGCGCCTGTTCGCGCAGCAGGTGAGCGGCCGGGGCCCGCACGGCCGCCGGGTCGGCCCGGCAGAGCAGCACGGCTCCCGCGGGTGTCGCGTTCATGGCCCCACGCTAGGGCAATTCGCCCCGCAATCGGCGCCAATGCGACGCGTCGCCCGCCGGGGCTGCCCGCCCCCGCGGGCGGCACCTCCCTTGACAACCCGACACCGCGATATATCGTCTTCTCAACGAGACGCGATATGTTGCGTCGTGGCCGGCCCAGGAGGTCAGCATCATGGCAGTGACGACGTGGGAAGTCGCCGAGCCCCGGAAACTCACCTTCGACGACCCTTTGACCACGCTCAATGTCCGGATCGTAGGCGGAACGGTCAACGTCGTGGGCACGGACGAAGGTTCCACCCGTCTGGAGATCTCCGAGATCGACGGCCCGCCCCTCGTGGTCACCAGAAACGGGTCGACGCTCACCGTCGCCTACGAGGACCTGCCCTGGCAGGGCTTCCTCCAGTGGCTCGACCGCAAGGGGCCCCGGCGCAGCGCCGTCGTGTCCGTCGCGGTACCGGCGGCGACGGCCGTCGAGGTCGGTGTCGTCGGCGCCGGCGCGGTCGTCTCCGGCGTGCGGGGCACGACCGCGGTGCGCGGCGTCAGCGGTGACACCACGCTCGTCGGCCTGTCGGGCGACGTCCGGGCGGACACCGTCACCGGCAACCTCGAGGCCCAGTCGGTCACCGGCGACCTGACGTACCACTCTGTCTCCGGCGACCTGACCGTGATCGACGGCGCGGGCGCCTCGGTGAAGGCCGACTCCGTCAGCGGTGACATGGTCGTCGACCTCGGACCGGGCGGGGGGAAGCCGACGGACATCCGGCTGACCACGGTCTCCGGCGAGGTCGCCGTCCGGCTCCCGCACCCGGCGGACGCTCGGGTCGACGCGCACACCGCCGGCGGCGCCGTGTCCAACGCCTTCGAGAATCTGCGGGTCAGCGGGCAGTGGGGCGCCAAGCGCATCACCGGAACTCTCGGCGCGGGCACCGGCACCCTCAAGGCGACCACCGTCTCCGGGGCCATAGCCCTGCTGCGCAGGCCCCCCGCGGAGGACGACCCGTACGAGGAATCACCCGCGGACCACCCGAGTGGGAAGGTGCTCTGACATGCCCCCCGTCTTCGCCCACGGCCGGCTGCGCCTGTATCTGCTGAAGCTGCTCGACGAGGCACCGCGCCACGGCTACGAGGTGATCCGCCTCCTCGAGGAGCGCTTCCAGGGCCTCTACGCCCCGAGCGCCGGCACCGTCTACCCGCGGCTGGCCAAACTGGAGGCCGAGGGCCTCGTCACCCACGCCACCGAGGGCGGCCGCAAGGTGTACTCGATCACCGACGCGGGCCGTGCCGAGCTGGCCGGACGCAGCGGCGAACTGGCCGACCTCGAGCTGGAGATCCGCGAGTCGGTCTCCGAACTGGCCGCGGAGATCCGCGACGACGTCCGCGGCGCGGCGGGCAAGCTGCGCAGCGAGATGCGCGCGGCGGCGAGCCGTACCGCCCAGGACTCCGGGACCGCCGCCGGCGACCGGGTCCCGGGCCCGTTGGACTTCGGCGACCTGGGCGACTTCACGGACACGGAGTCGTGGCGCGCCGCGAAGGAGGAGCTCAAGCGCGCCAAGCAGGAGTGGAAGGAGCAGACGCGCCGCGCGAAGGACGAGTCGCGGCGGGCCCGCGAGGACGCCCGGCAGGCGCGCCGCCAGGCGCAGGAGGCGCGCGAGAACGCACGCGCCGAGATGCAGCGCATCGCCCGGCAGGTGCAGGAGCAGGTCCAGGACCACTTCACGCGCGGCGACTGGCCGACCGGCGTCCGCGAGGGTCTGTCCGAGCTGACCACCCAGCTCGGCGGGCTGGCACGGGGCACGGCATGGCCGCCGTATGCAAAGCCGGACGCGGCGGACGCCGACCCCGACTGGGCGAAGGACACCGTCGAGGCGGGCGCTTCCGCCGACCCGGCGCGTGATCTGGAGCGGCTGCTGGACCGCTTCCGTGACGACGTACGGGACGCGGCGCGCGACCACGGCGTGACGGCGGACCAGCTGGGCGAGGCCCGGCGCCATCTGTCGACGGCGGCGGCCCACATCACCGCCCTGCTGCGCGGCCCGGAGGCGTGACGAGGGCCGGGGGCCGCGCGGCTCCCGGCCGCCCCACCCGCCGGGCTCAGCCGATTCTCGCCGTCCCTCCGTCCGCCGGGCACGGCATCACCTGGGGCTGACGCCGACCGTGACGTGCTCGCCCGGGCGGGCGTGGACGCGGACCGTGGCCGTCCGGCCGGGTGGGACGGTGCGGGTCTGCGGCCGGGCGCGGCCGGTCACCTCGATCCGCCAGCCGCTCGCACCGGGTGGCACCGAGATCTCGCTGACGCCGCGCGCCGAGCGGTACTCCAGCCGGTACGTCCCACTCCCCGGTTCGTACCTCTCGGCCGTCACCCTGCCCGCCACGGCCGGCGCGTACGGGGCCGCGGTCTGCTCCTTGTTGGTGCGGAACCGGCCCTCCGCGTCGACCGCGCAGTACCCGCCGCCGTAGCACCAGACGTACCCGGCCCAGCCGGAGCCGTAGCGGTTCAGGGAGGCGAGCGCCTCACGGTAGAAGCGGCCCATGTTCGGCAGCGCGTTGTTCAGCGGGCCCCACTCGCCGACCACGACGGGCATCCGGTGACGCGCCGGATACTCGGTCACGGCCTGCTCGTACGCCTCGATCCAGCCCGCGGCGGGGTCGTAGTCGGCGCCCGCCTCCATGGCGGTGTTGTAGAAGTGCGGGGCGTAGACGACCCTCGGGTCCTCGATCCGGCCCAGCCCGGTCGGCACTCCCTCACCGACGATCGGCGTCGGTTCGACGAACAGCCAGGTGTCCCGGTCCACCGCACGGACCGCGTCCGCGAGCCGGTTGTACATCGGCGTGAGCTGCTCGGCCTCGATGCGCCGGGCGGCGGTCGCCAGGTCCTCGCCCTCCCGGATCTCACCCATGGGCTCGTTGATCAGGTCGTAGCCGAGGACGGCGGGGTGGTCCTCGAAGCGGTGGGCCAGCACCCGCCACATCCGCGCCTGGGCGAGCCGCAGGTCCCGGTCCTCGTAGAGATGGGTGAACGCGCGCTGCACGGCGGGCTCGAAGTATTCGGAGAACCAGTCGTCGGGATGCGGAGTGAACGGCAACCCGTCCGTCCTGGTCGCCCACTCGGGGATGCCCCGGTGTCCGAAGGCAGGCCCGAAGACGTCCTGATGTGCGTCGATGAGCACATGGATCCGGTGCTTGTGCGCCCAGTCCAGCACCTGGTCGATCTTGCGCAGATACCGCTCGCTGTAGCGGCCGCGCACCGGCTCCAGGTCGTCCCAGAAGACCAGCAGCCGGGCGAAGTTGAAGCCCTGGGCACGCAGGTCGCGGAAGTGTCGCTCGGTGATCGCGGACAGGGCCGCCTCGCCCCGGTGGGTCTTGTCCTCGACGTTCCAGCCGCGCAGGGTCAGGACCCGGCCCCGGTCGTCCGTCAGCCGGGGGATGCCGTCGGGCGCTTCCCGGGCGGCGGCGCCGTGGGCCGGAGCCGGCACGGGGTCTTGTGCTCCGGCGGGCGCGGCACAGAGCAGCAGGACGGCACAGACGAGGACGGCGAGCAGACGGCGGTGCATGAAGACCTCCGGCACGGTCGTAGAGCAGTGCCGGAGATCCCATCAGCAGACCTGACGATCCATCAAGAGTTCGTCAGGACAATCTTTCCGAACAGCTCACCGGAGGCGATCTTCTCGAAGCCCTCCCTGGCCCGGTCCAGTGGCAGCACCTCGTCGATCACCGGCCGCACACCCGTGGCCGCACAGAACGAGAGCAGGTCCTCCAACTCGTCCTTGGAGCCCATCGTCGAGCCGACGACCTTCAGCTCCAGGAAGAAGATCCGCGTCAGCTCGGCGTGCGAGGGACGGTCGCCACTGGTGGCACCCGAAATGACCAGAGTGCCGCCGGGACGCAGCGACTTGACCGAGTGCGACCAGGTCGCCGCCCCGACCGTCTCGATGACGGCGTCCACCCGCCGCGGCAGCCGTGCCCCCGGCTCGTACGCCTCCTCCGCGCCCAGCTCGACGGCGCGCCGGCGCTTGGCCTCGTCGCGGCTCGTGGCGTACATCCGCAGGCCGGCCGCCTTGCCCAGGACGATCGCGGCGGTGGCCACACCGCCGCCCGCGCCCTGGACCAGGACGGAATCACCGGGGCGGACCCCGGCGTTGGTGAACAGCATCCGGTAGGCGGTCAGCCAGGCGGTCGGCAGGCACGCGGCCTGCTCGAAGCTGAGTTCCCTCGGCTTCGGCAGCACGTTCCACGTGGGCACGCTGACCCGCTCGGCGAAGGTGCCCTGGTAGCGCTCGGTGAGGATGGAGCGGGGCTCGTCGGGGCCGACGCCGTGACCGCTCTGTCCGACGACGGAGTGCAGCACCACCTCGTTCCCGTCCTCGTCGATGCCGGCGGCGTCGCAGCCGAGGATCATCGGCAGCTTGTCCTCGGCGAGACCGACACCGCGCAGCGACCACAGGTCGTGGTGGTTGAGGGAGGCGGCCTTGACGGTCACGGTCGTCCAGCCCGGTCGTGCCTCCGGCGCCGGGCGTTCGCCCAGCTCGAGGCCGTTGAGCGGCTGGTCGCGGTCGATACGGGCGGCATAGGCGGCGAACATGACCTTGAGAGTAGGCCGGGCCGGTGCGTGGCGGAACCACGCACCGGTGTGACACGCGTCCCGCTACTCCCTCCGCCACTGCGCGGGAGAGCCCTTCGTCGCCGGGTCCTCGTACGAGCCGGTGCTGCCACGGTCGACGTGGAAGCTCGTGAGCGTGGTGACGGGCGACGCCGCGTCCCGACGGTCGCCGATCACCCGCATATGGGCGCTGAAGCGCTCGGGGGTGGCCTCGTAGACGTCGTAGCCGTAGCGGTTGCCCTCGAAGTACTTCAGATGCGGGTTGGCCGCGCCCATGAGCGGCCCGTTGGCCTCGTTCCAGTCCGCGCTGTACGCGCCCGAGGTGACCGAGTGCGCCGTGAACTCCGTACCGACCAGCGGCGACGACGGGTCGTCGAAATCGGTCCTGATGTCGTCGACGAACGCGGAGTGCCAGTCGCCGGTGATGACGACGAGGTCCTCCAGACCGCTCGCGTGCACATGGCTCAGCACCTCCTTCCGCTCCGCGAGGAAGCCGTCCCACTGATCGGTGAACATGTACGAGCCGCCGGGCCGGCCGCGGAGCTGGCTGAGCATGATCGAGTTGGCCCAGACGTGCCAGGAGTCGGGCGCACGGTCGATGCCGCGCCTGAGCCAGGACTTCTGCTCGGCGCCGAGGATCGTGCCGCCCTCGATGTTCTGCGCGGAGCGGTACGAACGCAGGTCGAGCACCGTCAGTTCCAGCAGGTCGCCCCAGCGGCGGACCCGGTGGATCTCCGGGTCCGGCAGCGCGAAGGCGCCGTCGTCGCGGTGGGGCATGTGCTCGTACCACGCCTGGTACGCGGCTGCCCGACGCCGCATGAACGGAGCGCCGCCACCGGTGCCCGAGTAGTCGTTCGCCACCTCGTGGTCGTCCCACGTCAGGAACCACGGATGGGCGGCGTGCGCGTCGCGCAGGGACGCGTCGCCCTTGTAGAGCGCGTGACGGCGGCGGTAGTCGGCGACGGTGAAGACCGACGGCCCCTCGTGGTCGCGCACATGGTCGGCGGGTACGCCGCCGACCCGGCCGTGCTCGTAGATGTAGTCGCCGAGATGGACGACGAAGTCCACGTCCTCGCGGGCGATGCCACGATGGGCGGCGTAGAAACCGTCGTGGAACGCCTGGCAGTTGGCGGCGGCGAACCGCACACCGCCCACCCGGCCGACGGGCGCGGTCAGGGTCCGGCCGGTGCGGCTGGTCCTCCCGAGCGCCTTGAAGGCGTACCAGTAGCGGGTGCCGGGCCGCAGCCCGGAGACCGGCACGTGAACACTGTGGCCGAGGGTCGCCGAGGCCGACGCCGTACCGCGTGCCACGACCCGGCGCAGCGACCGGTCCAGGGCGACGGTCCACTCGACCTCGACGACCTCGGGCAGGCGCTGCTCGGCGGCGAGCGGCTCCGGCGCGAGCCGGGTCCAGAGCAGGACGCCGGTCGGCTGCGGGTCGCCGGATGCGACGCCCAGGGTGAACGGCGCGGGATCGTAGTCGGCGCCGAGCGCCTCGGCGGCCTCGCGGGCCTGCGCGGGGCTGAGCCCCGCGCTCAGCGGCCAGGCCACGTTCAGCGCACCGGCGGCCGCGGCGGCCCTGAGCAGGGTCCGCCGGTCGAGCCCGGTCACCCGCGACCCCCCGTGGTCGTGAGGCCGAGCGTCATCGCGTCGGCGTAGCCGTCGTTGGAGGTGCCGCCGCTGCGGGTGAACACCAACAGCAGGCGTGCGGTACGGGAGCCGGGCGGCACGGCCCCGGACGCCGTCCGCTCCAGCAGCCCGGTACGCGTGCCGCGTTCGGCGGCCGTGACGGGTCCGAGCACGCTGAGCGCCGTCGGCGTCCCGGCCTCGTCCCGGAACTCGGCGGAGAGCCGGGCGCCGTCCTCCTGGGCGGCGTACCCGCCGAGCCAGGCGGTGAGCGTGTAGCTCACCTGACCCGCATCGACGGCGACCCGGCCGGCCGGGCCGGTCGCGGGCAGCGTGATGTCCTGGACCAGGGCGGTGCGGGGCGAGTTGCCGCCGCTGAAGAAGCGCGAACCGCGGCGGGCCGGACCGGGGTCGGCGGCGGTCGGGTATCCGCCGCCCACGTCGTACCCGACCAGTGCGGGAGCACCCTGAGCGACCACCCAGCCGGTGACCGTGCCGACCGGCTCGGCGCTCCCTCCCGGACCGCTCTCGGCATCACCGTTGACAACCAGATTCACCAGCGCCTCCTGGGTGACGTGGGGTTGGCGCGGAGCAGCACACCAGCACAAGGTGAACCTGAGAAGTCCCCCGGCGGAACGCCCGCCGTGTTCCAGCCACACCTCCCCCTCCGGGCTCCGCCCGGCACGGGGCGGAGCCCGGAGGGTCGGTCAGCGGTCCTCGCTACCGTGGCGTTCTGGACGCTCCTCTCTTCAGGGCCCTGACATCCATGGAGGCAGTGCGATGACCGACGACGGCTTCTGGGAGTACCCGCCGGAGCAGGACGTCGCGAGGTACGGGGAGTTCAGGCTCACCCTCGTCGAGCAGCCCGTCCCCGCCGGCGCGAAGACGCTGCCCGCTCACGACCCGGCCCGGGCAGGGGAGTTCGTGGCCGCGCTCCGCACCGTCGACGCGGTGCTGGAGGAGGTCGAGCGGATCGAGGCGGTCGAACGGCCGCCCTTCGCCACCCGCGCGGATCTCGACCTGGTCGGTGTCGGATGCTGGGGCACGGTGACCGAGATCAACGATCCCGCCTGGCGCTCAGCGGAGGGACCCACCCGCTCGCCGAGCAGGCGGACGCGCTGGCCGAGCGCTTCCCGGGGGCGGTCGTCATCGGCTCGGCTACGATCGACCACAGCATCACCTACGGCACCCACGTCATACACCACCCGGACGGGGCACACCTGTTCGGCTCGGGGTGGAGCGGCGAGGGGGGATGGGAGAGCGCCGGCACACCGCAGAAGGTCGTCGACGCCTTCGGCATCGGCGCCGACGACCTCGCGCGGGAAGGCGTCGACCTCGGCGCCGACCCCGGGTCGTTCCACTGGGAGGGGCTGGTGCGGCTCGCTCTGCTGCGTGTCACCCCGCTGTACCGCAAGGGCCGCGCCCTGTCCGTGTTCCGTGTCCGGCACACCGAGAAGGCCACTGGCGATCTGGAAGACACGTGGATCCGGAGCCTCGACACCGCGGCGGCCATCACCCTGACCGGTCTCGACGAGGCACAGGCCGCGAAGCGGCCCAACGTCATCGACTTCTCCACGCTGGAGATCAACTACGTCGGCACCCCGGTCCAGGGCGAGGGCCTCGACTACTCGATGAAGGCCGACTACGTCCAGGACCCGGACGCGAACCCCGGCTACGGCGGTGACGCCAAACTCCAGCTCGCCTCGGACGCGTTCTTCACCTGGCTCACAGCCCGGAACGGGCCCGGGGCAAGCTCAACCGGGGCCCGGCGATAGCGCGACAGGGGCCGGGCGCAGCCCGGAACGGGCCCGGGGCTCCGGGTAAGGGGACGGGCGGGGAGGGGAGCGGCTTCGCGCAGCGGCCCCGCCCCCGCCCCCTCCCGCGGCCACAACACGAACGGGCCGACGCCACCCCCCGCACGGGGACGGCGCGGCCCGTCATGGAAACCGCACGCGCGGCGACTCAGCGCCGGGCGACACCCTCCGCCCGCGCCGCCGCGGCCACCGCCGCGGTGACCGCCGGGGCGACCCGCTCGTCGAAGGGCGACGGGATCACGTAGTCCGCCGAGAGCGCGTCGCCGACGACGTCCGCCAGCGCGTCCGCCGCCGCGATCTTCATGCCCTCGGTGATGCGGGAGGCCCGCACCTGGAGGGCGCCCGCGAAGATGCCCGGGAAGGCAAGGACGTTGTTGATCTGGTTGGGGTAGTCCGAGCGCCCCGTGGCCACGACCGCCGCGTACTTGTGCGCGATGTCGGGGTGGACCTCGGGGTTCGGGTTGGCCATGGCGAAGACGAACGCGCCCGGGGCCATCGACGCGACGGCGGCCTCCGGCACCGTGCCGCCGGAGACGCCGATGAAGACGTCCGCGCCGGCGAGCGCGGTCTCCAGTGAGCCGGAGAGCCCCGCCCGGTTGGTGAGCTCGGCGAGCTCGCGCTTGACCGGGGTCAGGTCCTCGCGGTCACGGCTGACGATGCCCTTGCGGTCGGCGACCGCCACGTCACCGAGACCGGCCTCCAGCAGGAACTTCGCGATGGCCACTCCGGCCGCGCCGGCGCCGGAGATGACGGCGCGCAGGTCACCGAGCGGGCGCCCGGTCAGCTTCGCGGCGTTGCGCAGGGCGGCGAGCGTCACGACGGCGGTGCCGTGCTGGTCGTCGTGGAAGACAGGGATGTCGAGGCGTTCCTGGAGCTTGCGCTCGATCTCGAAGCACCGGGGCGCCGAGATGTCCTCGAGGTTGACTCCGCCGAAGGACGGCGCGAGGCGCACGACGGTCTCGATGATCTCGTCGGCGTCGGTCGTCGCGAGGGCGATCGGGACCGCGTCCACGCCGCCGAACTGCTTGAAGAGGATCGCCTTCCCCTCCATGACCGGGAGCGACGCCTCCGGCCCGATGTCACCGAGACCGAGCACTGCCGTGCCGTCGGTCACGACGGCCACGACCTGCGACTTCCATGTGTAGTCGTGGACGAGCTCGGGCTTCTCGGCGATGGCGGTGCACACCTTGGCGACACCGGGTGTGTAAGCGAGGGACAGGTCGTCCTTGTTCCGCACCGGCACGGTGGCCTGGACGGCCATCTTGCCGCTGCGGTGCAGCGCGAACGCCGGATCGAAGGGCTCGTCGGCGCTCTCCGTGCCGGCACTGTCGCTGTGAGGATTGACGATCTCCGCTGCCATTTTTCGTTGACCCCTTAAGTCTTCAAGGTTGAGGGTGGCCACTCCTGGTTGAGGAGGGGTGGGCGGGCACCGCGTCCGTTCCTGCACCAGGCGGTTGGCCCGCCCCGGCAGGGGAGGTACGCACGCGCGGGCGCGCCGCACACGCGCCCTGAGCCCCGGATGAGGGGTGTAAGGATCCTTCTTACCGGACCGACGGCACCGCGGACGAGTCGATTCGCACGCGGTGACGCGGCTCATAGCCGGAAATCGGGACAAGCCAGCCAGCTGCGGCGGTACCCGCCCAGAAGGCAAGGCGGCCGAAGATCCTTCGGCGGAAAGAAGGCTTTCCCGCGAATGGTCCGGCCTTGATGTACCGGCCCGCAGGGGTTCGGGGGTGACCCGTTACCCGATTTTGACATGCGTGGCCCCCTGAATGGGCTCGTCCGAATGGCAAGATGCCGAAAACACACGAGGTCGGGGACACTCGAAGATGAGTGCATACGACCCGATAACTCCCACCCTCACCCGCCGGAGGACTCCGATCATGACCGCAAGCACCACGCGCCGTACGACCGCCGTGAAGTCCCGGATCGCGGCGGTCAGCGCCATCGCGGTCGCAGGCACCATGCTGCTGACCGCCTGTGGCGACCAGACGGACAGCGGATCCAAGGAGTCGGAGACCAAGGGCAACGCTTCCAACGCGCCGCTCCACGACAAGCTCCCCCAGAACATCCGAGACAAGGGCGTCATAAACGTCGGGTCGGACATCGCGTACGCGCCGATGGAGTTCATGGACGAGAACAACAAGCCGGCCGGTGTCGACATCGACATCGCCAGGGCGCTGGGCAAGGTCCTCGGCGTCGAGTTCAAGTTCGAGAACGCCACGTTCGACCAGCTCGTGCTGGGTATGAACAACGGCCGCACCGACATCGTCATGTCCTCGATGACGGACACCAAGGAGCGTCAGCAGGGCGCGACCGACGACGCCAAGGGCGGCGCCGACTTCGTGAACTACTTCCGGGCCGGCTCCGCGATCCTGGTCCAGAAGGGCAACCCCGAGAAGATCACCACGCTCGACGACCTGTGCGGTCTGACGGTCGCCGCCCAGCGCGGCACGGCGAACGAGACGCTGCTGAACGAGACGCAGAAGAAGTGCGGCTCGGACAAGATCAAGCCGTTCATCTCGGACCAGGACAGCGACTCCATCACGCAGCTCCAGACCAAGCGCGCCGACGCGGTGATCACCGACTTCCCGGTCGCCCTCTACAACGAGCTGAACGCCGGTGGCGGCAAGCTCTTCGAGGTCGTGGGCGAGCAGATCGACGCCGCGCCGTACGGCATCGCGGTCAGCAAGAAGAACCCGGAGCTGCGCGACGCCCTGCAGGCCGCCGTCCAGAAGATCATCGACGACGGCTCGTACGCCGCGGTGCTGAAGGAGTGGAAGGCCGAGAGCGGCGCCATCGAGAAGGCCACGATCAACGCCGGCCAGTGACGGCCACCCCTCGCCACCACCTCCCCATGTAAGGCAGCAACCCTGTGACTGACCCCCTCGACAAGGCGCCGGCCGACGTCCCACCGGACGGCGGCCAGGACGGCTCCCCCCCTAAGGACCCCGCCGCTCACCCGGGACCCATCAAGGCGGTTCCGGTGCGCCACTACGGACGCTGGATCAGCGCCGTCGTGGTGCTCGGGCTCCTCGCACTGCTGGTGAAGGCGTTCGCGGACGCCCAGATCCAGTGGAGCGTGGTCGGTGAGCAGATCACCAACGGCACGTTCGCCTGGGGCGCCTGGGAGACCCTGAAGATCACCGTCTACTCGATGCTGATCGGTGTGGTGCTCGGCGCGATCCTCGCGGTGATGAGGCTCTCGCCGAACCCGGTGCTCTCCGCCGTGGCCTACGGCTACATCTGGTTCTTCCGCGGCACTCCGGTGCTGGTCCAGATCCTGCTGTGGTTCAACCTCTCGCTGGTCTTCGCCTATCTCGACCTCGGTTTCATCTACAAGGACGAGATGAACCAGGTCATGACGCCGTTCGTGGCGGCGCTGCTGGCCCTCGGCCTGAACGAGGCCGCGTACATGGCCGAGATCTGCCGGGCCGGCATCCAGTCGGTCGACCAGGGCCAGACCGAGGCGGCGCACGCGCTGGGCATGAAGGGCGGCAAGACGATGCGCCGCATCGTGCTGCCGCAGGCCATGCGGGTGATCATCCCGCCGACCGGCAACGAGTTCATCAACATGCTCAAGACCTCCTCCCTGGCGTTCGCCATCGGGTACGGCGAGCTGTTCCTGCGGGGCCGCGAGTTCGGCTCCCGGACGCTCGCCATCATGGAGGGCTACATCGTGATCTCGCTCTGGTACCTGGCGCTGACGACCGTGTTCAGCATCGGCCAGTACTACCTGGAGCGGTATTACGCCCGCGGTTCGAGCCGTTCGCTTCCGCCGACGCCGCTGCAGCGTCTGCGCAAGCAGCTGTCCTCGTTCCGTGTGCAGAGCAACGTCGGAGGCGTGAAGGTATGAAGTCCCAGTCGACGCAGCCGATGGTGAAGGCCGAGAACGTCCACAAGTCGTTCGGCCATGTGAAGGTGCTCAAGGGCATCGACCTGGAGGTCGCCCACGGCGAGGTGTTCTGTCTGGTCGGTCCGTCCGGCTCCGGCAAGTCCACCTTCCTGCGGTGCATCAACCACCTGGAGCAGATCAACGGCGGCCGGCTCTCGGTCGACGGGCAGCTCGTGGGCTACCGCGAGAAGGGCGGCAAGCTCTACGAGCTGAAGGAGAAGGAGGTCGCGGCGCAGCGCAGGGACATCGGCATGGTCTTCCAGCGCTTCAACCTCTTCCCTCACATGACGGCTCTCGCCAACGTCATGGAGGCTCCGGTCCAGGTCAAGGGCGAGTCGAGGGCCGTCGCCCGCGAGCGTGCGCTCCGGCTGCTGGACCGGGTGGGTCTGGCCGACAAGGCCGGGAACTACCCGACGCAGCTCTCCGGCGGCCAGCAGCAGCGAGTCGCCATCGCCCGCGCGCTGGCGATGGAACCGAAGCTGATGCTCTTCGACGAGCCGACGTCGGCCCTCGACCCCGAGCTGGTGGGTGAGGTCCTCGACGTGATGCGGGGCCTCGCGGAGGACGGCATGACGATGATCGTCGTGACGCACGAGATGGGCTTCGCCCGTGAGGTCGGGGACGCTCTCGTCTTCATGGACGACGGCGTGGTGGTCGAGGCCGGCCACCCGCGGGACGTGCTCGGCAACCCGCAGCACGACCGGACGAAGTCGTTCCTGTCGAAGGTGCTGTAGGCGCGACGCGGTAGGCGCAGGGCACTGGAGACCGCAAGGCGCAGGCCGCAAGGCGCTACACGCCGCGTGGAAGGGGCGGTACGGACCTCGAGTCCGTACCGCCCCTTCTTCCGTGTTCCCGCTGAGGCGGTCTACTTCAGCGCCAGCACCAGCGCGTCGCTCGGCGACGCCCACACCGGGCGGGCCTCGTCGAAGCCGGCCGCGCGCAGCGTTTCGGCGTGCCACCGGGCAGAGGGGGTGTCGCCGTCGGCGTGCTCGCCGTAGATGCGGAACCGCTCCGCGGTGGACTCCGCGAGGACCGGGTCCTCGGCGGCGAGCGCCCACCACTCGGCCCAGTCGAGGGCGCCGGCCGCCTTGGCCCGTTCCATGCCGTCGTGGCGGTGCGCTCGCTCGGCGGCGTCGATACGCGGCGTGGACTCGTCCTTCATGTGGTCGGCGTTCATGAAGACGCCACCGTCGCGCACCAGGGCGGCGATCTGCCCGTAGAGGACGGCGAGCGGTTCGCTGTGCAGCCAGTGCAGGGCGGTGGCGGTGAGCACCGCGTCGTACGAGGCGTGCGGCAGGGCCGCCGTCCAGGCCGGGTCCTTGAGGTCGGCGGTGACGAAGGTGACGCGCTCGTCCCCGGCGAAGTAGCCCCGGGCAATGGTCAACAGCGCGGGGTCGAGGTCCACCCCGGTGCTCGTCGCCTTCGGGAACCGCCTCAGCAGCCGGTCCGTGATACTTCCCGTACCGCACGCGAGGTCGAGCACCCTCGGCTCGGGGCCGACCGTGGCCTCGACCATGTCCAGCATGACCCTGAACCGCTCCTCGCGGTCGGGCATGTACCACTCCTGCTGCCGGTCCCAGCTCTGCTGCCAGGCCGCCCAGTCGGCACTCTCCACAGCACCCGCTTCAGCACCCGTGCCCGCATCGGTCGCACTCACCGGAATCCTCCCGTCCGTAATACCCTCGAAGGGTAAGCAGCCGTTACTCACTCTAGAATGCCTGCGGTAAGGACTACAAGTGGAACTGGCCTATTACTCGGACTACGCCGTGCGCCTGGTCAACACCGAGGAGCCGGCTCGCAACAAGGACTCCCTCACCTCCATCGAGTCCGTCCGCGAACTCTTCGGCGAGTCGACGCAGGCCGCACGCCGTGCGGGAGACTCCGACGTCACCCGCTTCCGGTCGGTACGCGGCCGGCTGCGCGCCGTCTTCGCCGCGGCGGACGCGGGCGAGGAGACCCAGGCCGTCGACCTGCTCAACTCGCTCCTGCTGGAGTTCCCCGTCAGCCCGCAGATCTCCGGGCACGACCACCGCGACGAGGACGGCCGCCCCAAGTGGCACATGCACCTCGCCGACCACCCCTCCAACGCGACGGCGGGATACGCAGCGATCGCAGCGATGGGGCTCGCCTTCCACCTCACCGAGTACGGCGTCGACCGCCTCGGCCTGTGCGAGGCCACTCCCTGCCGCAACGCCTACCTCGACACGTCCACCAACCGCTCGCGCCGCTACTGCTCCGACCGCTGCGCCACCCGCGCCAATGTGGCCGCCTACCGCGCGCGCAAACGCCTGGAGAGCGAGCGGTCGGCCAGCACCGGCCGCACGGCCGAGGCCAGCCAGACGATGACACCGAGCACCGACCGCTGACCCTGGCCGAGCGGGCGGAACCGGCCGCGCACCAGCCCGAGCAGCAGCTCGGGCGGCACCACACCGAACACCCGGCTGTCGCCGTCCGCGCCGGGATTGTCCCCGAGCACCCACCAGCCTCCGTCGCGACGCTCGGCCAGCCGTTTGACGATGAGGAGATCCTGCTGGAGCGGATGGCGGAGCACCACGACGTCCCCGGCCCGGAACGCGGCACGGTAGTCGACCAGCAGCCGGTCCCCGTTCACCAGCGTCGGCACCATCGAAGGCCCCGTCACTTCGGCGAACCCGAAGCGCGCCCTCGGCTCCTGCCACTGCTCAGTCATCAGCCACCTCCGGCTCCCCACTGTATGTTCGGCCACCCGCCCGACACGGACCCCGGACTTTTGACCTAAGCCCAAGGGGGCACCCGCCAAAACGGCTCCCTCACGGAGTAATGTCCCACCTGAGAAGACGATCACGAGGAAGGACAGCTCCATGCTCTCCCGCCTGTTTGCCCCCAAGGTGAAGGTCAGCGCCCACTGCGACCTGCCCTGCGGTGTGTACGACCCGGCCCAGGCCCGCATCGAGGCGGAGTCGGTCAAGGCCGTCCAGGAGAAGTACCAGGCCAACGAGGACCCGCACTTCCGCGCCCGCGCCACGGTCATCAAGGAGCAGCGCGCGGAACTCGCCAAGCACCACGTCTCGGTGCTGTGGAGCGACTACTTCAAGCCCCCGCACTTCGAGAAGTACCCGGAGCTGCACCAGCTCATCAACGACACGCTGAAGGCGCTCTCGGCCGCCAAGGGGTCGACCGACCCGGCGACCGGCCAGAAGGCGCTGGACCACATCGCCCAGATCGACAAGATCTTCTGGGAGACCAAGAAGGCTTGATCTCAGCCTAGGCCGCCTGACCCGCACTTTCGCGGGTCTGGTCACCTACCGGTCCGCGCCCGGGCCGGGCGGGGGCGCCGCGGTGGGCGGCCGGTGCGGCCCGGGGGGGGGGGTGTAGCCCCCGCGGGCGGTGGCGGGGGGGGGGCCGAGAGATGGAGCG
>NZ_JBEZKP010000004.1:212289-235274 GCF_040706335.1 Streptomyces sp. NPDC048389
TTCGGGGGGTCGGCCCACCCCCCGGCCCGCCCCGGGCCCGTCTGGGCCGCCGAGCTCGGCGTCCATGACGGCCCGGGTGCGGTCTTCTTCCCCCGGCGACAGGTGCGCGTAGATCCGCAGCATGATGACGGCGGACGCGTGCCCGAGGACGAGCTGCCGCTGCTTGACGCTCGCGCCACCGGCGATGAGCGCGGAGGCGTGGAAGTGCCGCAGGTCGTGGGTGACCGCGTCCGTACTCAGCCGACCTTCCGCACGTCTTGGTCGAGTGGGGCACCATGCTCATCAGGCTGATGCCCTCGCTGCTCGTGGCAGCGAGGGCATCAGTCGTCAGGCGGCGTGGGCTGCGGGCAACTGCGAGGCCCACGTCGTGACCTCGGTCAGGTGCTCGGGCTGCAGCCCGAGGTGCGGCTCGGGCTGAATGAGGATGGTCGCCGTTCCCTTCGCAGTGCGCTCCACCGCCCATTCATGGTCGAGACCGGTGAAGTCGTCATCGATCCAGACGGCGGGGGCGTCGCCCAGCCAGGCGTCGACGTGATCGCGCTTCCACAGGTAGCCGTTGGGGTGGCTGGTGGTGATCTGCGGACGTGGGAGATCGATGTACGGCAGCGTCGGGAGGCCCAGGAGGGGCCCGATGAGGGTGGTGGCGTCCTGGCGCCAGCTCGTGCACCAGACCGGGGTGACCAAGCCGGTGCGGACGACGTCCATGAGCAGGCGGCCGTGGTCGGGGTTGAGCCAGACCGTGACCGGGTTGTCGGCGCTGCGGCCGGCGGGGACGACGTCGTGGCGAGCGTGTGTGGCTGGGGTGGTCCCATCCGCGTCGGGGAAGGGTATGAGGACGCCGTCAACGTCGAGGAGCAGGTACGGCGGGCGCATTGGTCCTCCAGGGGCCGGAGAGAAGGCGGCGGTCAGAGCTTGCGAGCGCGGATCAGCATGGTGGTGGGCCAGTGGCCCATGCGGGCGTCGTGGAACTCCTGTGCCGAGGTGAGCCAGAAGCCCGCCCTGCTGAGGTGCTTCTCCCAGCGGTCCGTGGAGAACTCCCAGCGGGCGATGGGTAGGCGGGTTCGATCGGGAAGAGTGACGTGGTCGCGGCGGGGCCGGTCGTCGCCCGAGGGGCTTCGGCCGCCGCGCTGCGGGTGAGGGACAGAGAAGACGAGCACCCGGCCGGGCGTGAGGCGCTGGGCCACGGCCGGCAACAGGAGCTCGGGGGCGACGAGGCCGACGGCGCCGAATACGGAGTAGATCGCGTCGAACTGCTCGTCGGACGCGTACAGGTAGTGCAGGGCGTGGCCGGCGACGAAGGTGAGGTTGTTCAGCCGTCCGTAGTGCGAGCGGGCCCGGCGGACCTGGAGGCCGACCAGGTCGACGCCGGTGACGCGGGCTCCGTGGCGGGTGGCGAGGTGGGAGGCGTTGTGGCCGGGGCCGCAGCCGAGTTCCAGGAGTCGCTTGCCGCGCAGGTCGGAGCCGAGGATCTCGGCTCCGGGACCTTGGCCGGGTCTCGTGGTCCATTCCATCCGGGCGGGTACGGAGAGGGGTTCGGCGAGTCCGGTGACGGTGCGTTGGAGGGCGTGGGCGTGCCAGGGGGATGCCTGGGCGAGCACGTCAGATCTCCAGGAGGTGGAGGACGTCGGTGAGGTGGCGGCGGACGGCCTTGAAGTAGGCGGGGTCGGTGGCCGGGTCGTCGATCCAGCGGATGGACTGCTCCATGAACCACTCGACGGCCCACATGCGGTGCCAGCCCAGGGCCCAGTTCTCGGCGGTGAGCCCACCGCGCGGGGCGAGGGCGTCGGGGGTGCCGCCGGCGGTGACGTACTGCTCCAGAAAGACGCGCAGGCGCACGAGGTGCGGGGGTTCGATGGTGCCGTGCCAGCTGGCGAGGTCGAGCAGGCCGGGGCCGGTGAAGGCGCGGGCGAAGTCGAGCAGCCGCCACCCGCGCTCGCCGATGTGGAGGCTGGTGGGGTGGAACTCGGAGTGCACCCAGCCGAACGGTTCCAGCGTCGCTCCGGCCGAGCGGGCCTCGGCGGCCTGGGCGATCCTGTCAAGCGCGTCCTCGACGTCGTCGGCGTCCTGCCACCGATCGGCCTTGCGCAGCCGTTCGAGATGCTCAAGCGCCCTGGTCGGCAGCGTCCGCAGCCGGTTCTGGTCGAGTACGGGCAAGGGCGGAGCCGTACGGGTGCCGTGCAGGATCACGGCCGCGGCGACGCCGTCGAGGTCGTCGGCCTCGCGGATGGACGGTCCGAGGTCCTCCATGAGCATGCCGAGCCAGCCGTTCAGGACGGCGGAGGCGTGGACCTGGGGGACGGGTACGCCGAGGGTGTGGGCCAGGCGGAGGGCCTGGTCCTCGCTGTCGAAGGGCTTCTTGGCGTACTTGAAGATGGCCGTGGAGCCGTCGGGGAAGGTCACGCGCTCGACGCCGGACATTGACCACACGCGGACCTCCTCCCGTACGGCGGTGGCCTGGCCGGTCATGGTGAGCAGGTTGTCGAGGACTTCGGCGCTGGGGTTCGTGGTCATGCGGGGGCTCCGGGGATGGGTGGTGGCGTCCGGGGCGGGCGAGGGATGCCCGCCCGCCCCGGAGCCTGATCGGGTGGGTTACGCGGCGGGGTTCACGCGGTGGGCGTAGACCTGCTCGATCCAGCCCGCCTTGAACGCGGCGAGGTCGTCGCGGAAGTTCGCCATCGAGGCACCGTAGGGCGCGACCACGCCGCCGGACTGGTCCGGCACGGACTGGCAGCCGTGCACGAGCCGGCCGCCGAGGGCGGCGTGGGCCTTGATGGACTCGATGCGGCGGTGCTCGTTGAACCAGCCGCCGTGGTAGACCTCGTCGAGCATCCCGCCCACCTCGTCGCCCAGGTCGAAGACGACGGAGGTGGCAGCGGGGAAGAACCAGCACGGGCCGACGTTGGAGATGTGCCCGTCGAGCTCGACCTTGTTGAGCGCCATGAGCGTGGCCGCCTCGCGGAGCATCCGCAGGTGCTCGGCGGTGATCTGCGGCAGACCGAGGCCGGCCAGCTGCTCGTCGCGGAAGAGGTACGCGTACACCTCGTACGCGGTGGCCAGGACGCGGGCCGCGTCGGACGTGGACTCGCTGTGCTGCTTGATGAAGTCGAGCGCGAGCTGCTCGACCGCGCTCTCGGTCGTCTCGTCCTTGTCCAGGAGCTGGGACTTGACCAGCTCCCAGTCGGCGACGAGCCAGGTGTTCGACTCGAAGCGGAAAAAATACTCGGCCGGGTCGATGGTGATGCGCCGGCCGTCGACCTGGATGCCGGGCAGGCGGCTCCAGCGCGGGTCGAACGCCTCGGGCAGCTCGACCGTGATGGCCGTGGTGTCGATGGTGGTCACCGTGTCTCCGTCTCTGATTGGCCGGGTTCGGGCACAGGAATGCCCGAGCCTGGTGTGGGCGTACGGAACTTCGGGGTGCCGCCCGGACCAAGGGGGAGCCTGGATCACGGTCGCGCCGTTCCGGGCGGCTGCTGATAAGTGAACCGGTGGTCACGCTGAGTGGGTACGGTGGAAGGCAGTTGAAGCGGTATACGCGGTTTACAGCTCCGGAGTGGAGGCGATCGTGGCGGCGCCGAGAGAACCCAACTCCCGTCTGCGCGACGTCATCGCGGCGGTCGACTGCACCTACGAGGCCCTCGCCAGGGACGTGCGGCGCATCGCGGCCGAGAACGGCGAGATCCTCCAGACCAACAAGTCGGCCATCTCGCACTGGGTGAACGGCACCCGCGCCCCGTCGGGCCGGGTAGGTCAGTACCTGGCCGAGGCGCTGTCCCGCCGAGCGGGGCGCACGGTCACCCGGACCGAGATCGGCCTCCAGGCCAGCGATGACGAAGCGCCGGCGGAATCCGACCCCGTCCTCGCCGCCACCGACCTGGGCCGCGCCGACGTCGAGCGCCGCCGCTTCCTCGCCATCGCGGCCTTCACCACCGCCGGTGTCGCCATGCCGCTCGGATACGACCACGAAGCCACTGCCCGCATGCTCCGCGCCCGCACCGGCACGTCCGTGGTCGGCGCAGAGGACGTGGACGTCGTACGGCAGATCACCGCGGCCTTCAGCGCCGCCGACGAGCGCCTCGGCGGCGGGCACGGACTGACCACCGTCACCGCGTACCTCGCCGACACCGCCGCCCCCACGCTGCACGGACGCTTCCCCAACGAAGCCTTACGCCGGGCCGCCTTCGGCGCCGTCGCCGAACTCGCCTACCTCGCAGGGTGGAAGCACCACGACCTCGGCCAGGAAGGCGCCGCCCAGCGCTACTACCAGGTCGGCTACAAGCTCGCCTGCGAAGCCGACCCCCACGGCCACGCCGCCTGGATGATGCGCGCCCTCGCCCACCAGGCCCTCAGCCTCAAGCAGCCCCACCACTGCGTCGACCTCGTCGAAGGCGCCCTACGCACAGGTCTCGGCCACGTCGACGGCCAGACCGAGGCCCTCCTCCACATCACCCACGCCCGCGCCTACGCAGGCACCGACGAGAACCCGTCGGCCGCACGCGCCCTGCTCGCAGCCGAAGACGCCCTCCTACGGGACGACGGCCTCCAGCCCAGCTACTCCCGTGTAAGCGGCCCGGCCGCCGGCACCGTGGCCAGCCACACCGCCCGCACGCTGACCGATCTCGCCGACCACATCGGTACCGAGCAGCAGCACCGGGACGCTCTCACTCGCTGGGACCCTGCGAAGTACAAGCGCGTCCACGCCCTCGCCCACGCCGACCTCGGCGACAGCCTCGCCGCCCAGGCCCGCGCCGACGAAGCCGTCGCCGCCTGGACCCAGGCCCTGGTCCTCATGGAAGGCATGACCTCCGACCGCACGCGCAAGGCGATCACCTCGATCCGCTCCACCCTCGCGGTCTACCAGCGCCGCCGCGTTCCCGGGGCCGCCGATCTGGCCCGCCGCGCCCGCGAAGCCCTCGCCTAACATGCCCAACAACCCGCCCGACGAAGGGAACACCGTGACCCAGCAGACCGACGACCAGCCCAAGGCCCTGAAGCCGGCGCTCGAATCGATGACCCTGCTGGTCGCCGCCGTCATCGTCCACGACACGGCTACCAACCGCGTCGTCCTCCTCCAGCGCAGCGAGAACGCCAAGTTCGCCCAGGGAATGTGGGACCTCCCGGTCGGCAAGAGCGAGCCGGGCGAGCCCATCACCGAAACCGCGGTCCGCGAGCTCTACGAGGAGACGGGCCTTACAGTGAAGCCCGAGTCCCTCAAGGTCGCCCACATCATCCACGGCGCGTGGGGCGTCGAAGCCCCCAACGGTTTCCTCACGGTCGTCTTCGCCGCCCACGAATGGACCGGCGAACCCGAGAACCGCGAACCTCGCAAGCACTCCGAAGTCCGCTGGGTCGACGCAGACGCGGTGCCCGACAATTTCGTCGGCACTACTTCTAGCGCCCTTCACCGATACCTCACGGGAGGCCCGGAGGTCTCCCTCAACGGCTGGCACTAGAAGGTCAGCTGCGACCCGACCAGCTGCCAGAGCCTCCCTTCGCTTCAATGGAACCCGAATCCTGACAAGGCACCGATCCTGTTCTCAACAGAGCATGGATTAGCAATGGACGGCCGCAGTCCTAATCTAGGGCACTCGCACACCTTGACACGGTCATAGCCAGTATGAATCGTTCATATCTGAATCCGACTGCAGATCCGACTTGATAATTCGCAAGGTGCGATTCCGTTCTTCCCACTCATCCACTCGCGCTCGGGCGCGATTCAGTGCTTCGCACTGGGCACTCGACAAGTAGAAACACAACGATTTTACTGCATCCCAAGCCTCGTTACACCCTTTAAGATTGAGCGACTCCGCCGAAGCAGCAGCAAGATAGCGCTCAACGGCATCGATCACGATCTGCTTCTCGATACGTGGATGTAGTTGCGGCAGGATGTTAATTACGCCGTCCGAGCTGTAGACAACGACAATCGTCGGAGGCCGATCACTGTCGAGATACCGAATGGCATTGTTAAATCGACTGCCGCGAGCTGGATCACCCCGGCCATGGGCAGTGCCATCGAGAATTACACCGATAGCATGACACCGACCTCGTGGGTCAACGAGCACCGCACCATCCATGTCTGTCAGCTGTGTCAATAGCTCAGACGTTAGCCGAGTCGGCTCAATAGACCACGACTGTGGCGATAGGCGTTCAGCTTCGCCCGCAGCATCGCCCGAAATAATAAGCATCGCCCCGTGCCTATGCTTACCTGCGGCTAGCGCGGCCTCGCGTAGGGCATCATGATCGGCTTCAGGGAAGAAGCGATTCAGGAGATCTTCGAAGTACTCTTCATCCAGTACACGCGCTGGCAAATGCGGGACACCGTCACGCATCGTCAGTAGCACTTCACCCGCGTGCGAAAACTCCCAAACGCCTCGCGCAGTGAAGCTGACAGCAAACACCGTTTCGCTATCAGCGTCATAATCAGGCTTCACGACCCCAAGGCCGTAGACACTTTCACCATCCGACAGTAGGTCCGACTGGGATCCGCTGGCCTCCAGAAGCTTTCGCACGGCCGGCACATTACGCATTTCCACCGGGTGCTTAAGCCTCAAGAATACCTCAATAGCCGGATGATTCTGCTTGGCGATGACAATTCGCCCCGCTCCTGGCCGCCCCTCATACGGCAGTGCGGAAAGACCACTCAGCAGCAAGTGGTTCTCACTGCCAAACCAGAATCCAGCGCAATACAGCATGGAGCGGACCATCGCTTCGGTGGCACTCCTAACAATCTCATCCGTGCCATCCAAAAACAAACCCGAACCAGCATCAGGAATAAAGAGGGATCGGGCTGAACGACCAAGGACCTCCCGAATTACGGCATGCACTAGCGACTGATGAACAGCGAGTCGATCACGCTCCTCGGTCTTGATTTGAGGAACATCTCTAAGAGCCGCTTTATCGATGCTGATGACCACATGGACTTCATAGTCATCAACTCGGACCGACCCGCTCGAAAAGAACTTCCTCCCCTGCTCTCGCGGCATTGCCTCAAAGGCTTCTTCGAGCGCATTCGCGCGCATCCTGTCGCGTAGCTCCCGATGGCGCTGTTCATGCACATGAGCAACACTGTGGATCATGTTGCGATCAGGATGGTCATCGTAAAGCTCGACCGCTCGCCGCCTCACCTGCCCTAGGCAATCGGGAGAGTAAGGGCCATCCTCAGGCTCAATGCATACGTCAAATTCATGTTCACCGGCGGCCCTGAAACCAACGAGCACCACATCAGGATTCCCAGTAAATCCGATCGCTTCAAGGGTCGACTTGGCCCGAGCCTTTACCAAAATTCTAAAGTGAGGCTGATAGGCCCACATGAACTGTCGAATATAAAGCCGCTCCCCCATGCTTACCCCTCAACGTGCCATAACCGTTCCGGTTACCGCTGTTCTGTGCGGCTTCGCCGCGCCTGGCATCATGCAGCCCCTCCAAAGAGTTCGGCCGCTTCGGTGAAGTCATCGGCTAGATTCTTCTTGTCCCGCTCCACAAAATCCAGCTCGCCCTTGCTGTCACGGTCGGTCCAATAGTGACCCTTCAGGCGTCTCGCCGGGTTGCCCGATACATCAAACACGGCTGAGCCGTGGTGAATTCGACTGCGGTGCTCGACACGCAAATCAGGCTTGTTGAGATACATGTAGGCCAACACGAGAGACCCATCAATCTCCGACACCTCAGCCAAAGCAGATGCGGACTTCGACTCGTCAGTCATCAGTTTCACGGTGACCAGAGAGGCAGCCCAGACTGGACAGCACCAGGTCGGCGTCCGCGCGGGCGGACGTCTCCCAGGCCACCACCCGGCGCGAGAACGCGTCCCGGATCGCCGAGAGCCACAACGGCCCCTCCCCGGTGGCAATCATCGTCAGGTCAGTGACCCACAACCGGTTCGGTGCCGGTGCCGTGAAGTCACGGTTGACCAGGTCCGGGGCGAGCGTGGCCTTCGGATCCCGACGCGTGAAGCCCTTGCGGCGCGGGCTGATCCCGGCGAGATCGGCCTCGCCCATCAACCGCTCGACCCGCTTGCGCCCGACGTGGACGTCCTCGCGTTTGAGGGCTGCGTGCACGCGCGGCGAGCCGTAGATCCCGCCGGAGTCGGCGTGGATCTGCCGGATCTGTTCGGTCAGCTCGACGTCCCGGCGGCGCCGTTCGCACGGCTCACGCTCGGCACGACGCCAGCGGTAGTAGGTGGAGGAGGCGATGTGGAGTTCCCGTAGTACGCACTCGACTCCCAGGCGGGGATGCTCGTCGAGGAGCGCGGTCACCTGGGCCGGGTCAGGTCGAGTTGCGCCGCGAAAAACGCTGAAGCTGTCCGCAGAACCTCGTTCGCCCGCTTGAGCTGGACGTTCTCCTTACGCAGCGCGGCCAGCTCGGCCCGCTCATCAGTGGTCAGCCGGTCGTCACGCTCGCCGGCATCCGCCTCGGCCTGACGGATCCAGCCACGCAGGGCCTCCGGGTGCACGCCGAGATCGACGGCGAGCTTCTTGATCTGGGGCTTCGGATCGGACGTGCGGTACATCCGTACCGCACGCTCACGCAACTCCAGCGAGTACTTTCTGGGCGCAGCCATGGTCGATGTTCCTCTCATGAGAACCATCTGACCCTCTGTCACCATCCGCCGCATCTCGGGGGAACCTCAAACCCTCACCCTTCGTGTTCGTGGCACACCTCCAGCCGTAGATCGTGATCTTCATGTCTGGGATGCGGCTTGCCGCCGGTAGTGACTGGTGCGTGATCGTGCCTGGTGGCGGCGGCGCCAGTCGGACCAGGCAAGCCGGTGGGCCGCGTCGCGTATGGGCCGGACGACGAGCGCGATGAACAGGTGGCAGATCTCGTTGCAGGACAGCGGGATCAGCCCGTCCGGGGCGGGATGGCGGGCGTGTTCGTCAGCGCGGACGACGGCAAGGAAGGCGTGGGCGAGCATGACCAGGGTGACCCAGCGGGCCCACGAGGGATAGCGGCGGAGTTGGTGCTCGTCCAGCCCGGCCAGGCCCTTTCCGGACTGAAAGGTTTCCTCCACCCGCCATCTCGACCCGGCGACGCGAACCAGCGTGCCAGGGGCACCGGAGCCGGCGACCAGCAGCGGTAGTAGGCCAGTTCACCGGTTGTGCGATTGCGGCGGATCAGCAGCTGATGGCTGCCAGGACGGGGTTCGGCCAGGTCGATGACGGCCCAGTCGTAAAAGCGGTGGCCCTTGGCGCCGGCCCCGGCCGACAGCTTCTGCCAGGCCCGCTTGGGCACCTTCACGGCCAGGGCATCCGCGCGGAACTTCCCGGCATCGGTAGTGACTTCGGCCGAGCAGGCGACGGCGAGCACGTAGCCGACCTGGCGCTCTTCCAGCGCGGAGCGCAGCTTCGGGTTGCCGCCGTAGACCTCGTCGCCCGCGACCCAGCCCACGCGGTGCCCGGCGTCAAGGAACCGGCCGATCATGCGGGCGGCCAGCTCCGGCTTGGTCGCGAAGACGGTGTCCTCATTCAGTCCCGCAGCCCGGCAGCGGTCCGCGTCGCACGTCCACGAGCGCGGAATGTACAGCTCACGGTCCACCGCCGCGTGTCCGCGTCGGCCGGCGTAGACGAGGTAGACGGCGACCTGAGCATTCTCGATCCTCCCGGCGGTGCCGGTGTACTGGCGCTGGACCCCGACGGTGTGCGGGCCCTTCTTCACATCCCCCGTCTCATCGACCACCAGCACCGCACCCTCGTCGCGCAGATGATCCAGCACGTACTCACGCACGTCATCGCGCACGGTGTCCGCATCCCACCTGGCCCGGCCAAGCAGGTGCTGCATGCCGTCCGGAGTGGCCTCCCCAGCCCACTCCGCGATGCTCCAGCAGTCTTTGCGCGGCAGGTCCCAGAGCAGCCCCAGCACCAAGTCCCGTACCCGACGCCGGGGTTCCACCCGCGCGAACCGGCCCGCTATCCGGGCCATCAGGACCTCGAACCCCTCCTGCCACCGGGCAGGGTCTACGCTGTGACCCGCGGCCACCGCAAGATCGTTAGTCTTCACACACCGATGATCAGCGGTGGCCGTGCCCGTTTCGCAGCCCCCAACCCCCACCAGCAAGATCGCGGTTTCACGGCTGGGGTACTGACCAGGGCAGTGTTCGCAGCAGCTCTATTCGCCCGGGGCGATGTGGTGGACCTTGACGTCGAACAGCGCGAGCTCGGGGTCAGCGCCCACTTCACGGAAGAGCCGAGGTGCTGCCGGGCCGTCTGGGGCCGCGCGCATAGTTTCGAGGGCGGCGCGGTCCCGCCACAACGTCTGAATACGCCACCTCCCGTCCTGCCCGCTCAGCAGCTCGGTTCGTATCAGCCCCTCGGGCAGAGGGTGGGCGACAAGCTCACGGTAGGCCGCGACAAGGTCCGCTTCACGCTCAGTCGGGACGACCGCGCTGACCTCGGTCAATATCTGTCCGGTCATGACCCTCGCCTCCCTTACTTCCACGCTACGCGACAGGCCCTGGTGCCGCCCTGCATACCATCCCGACGACCAACAAGATCACGATCTACGGCTGGAGTACTAGGAGACCAAGAAGGCTTGATCTCAGCCTAGGCCGCCTGACTCGCACTTTCGCGGGTCTGGCCACCTACCGGTCCGCACCCGGTCCGCAGGCCGCCGAGCACGGCGTCCATGACGGCCCGGGTGCGGTCTTCTTCCCCCGGCGACGGGTGCGCGTAGATCCGCAGCATGATGACGGCGGACGCGTGTCCGAGGACGAGCTGCCGCTGCTTGACGCTCGCCCCGCCCGCGATGAGCGCGGAGGCGTGGAAGTGCCGCAGGTCGTGGGTGACTATGTGGGCAGCTCGACGGGTTTGCGGCCCTCGCGCTCGGCCGCCTCGTTCTCCGCCGCCCGGAGAGCCCTGCGGGCGCAGTTCCCTTCGGTCTTCCAGCGGCGGTAGTCGAGGGGCTCGCCCTCCTCCATCGTGAAGAGCCACTCCCTGGAGGGGCGCGCGGCGAGATGCCCGAGGAGCGCGTCAACGACGGCCTCGCCGACAGGGACCGTCCTCCGAGACGTGCCGGTCCTCGGCGGGCCGATCAGACCGGACTGCAGCCGCCGGCGTTCGACGCGGATCGTGCCGCTCTTGCCGCAAGCACGTCCTGCCCTGCTCGTGAAGCGCAGGTCAGACCACTGTGGGTGGCCTGTTGGACTTCCCCCTCCGCGGTCGTCCGACGGGGAGCCAACTGACCACGGATCGGTGACGGCCTGTGACGTGGTTCACGCTCGTCATCCATCTTGTTCGGCGGTTCCCGCGACGGCCGGACCGCGATCGGTGGGGAGGTGGCACACCGCCAGGGCGACGGCTTCCCCGGCTGTGGTTGCCTCGCCCGAGAACATCGCCGGAGAGGGGAGTGGCTGAAGATCACGGGCGTGGCCCTGGTCGCCGTCCTGTGCGCCAAGTACACCCCCTCGCGCACCGCTTCCGGCGCACAGGCCCGGTGCGCCGGACCTGTCCGGTGGCGCAGGAGGGACGTGCGGCGCGCCTCCGCGCGTGGGTCACGCCGCCGGCAGCGGGGCCGGTGTCGCCGTCGCCAGGAGCGGGCTCTTGTTGCGCATCAGCCACTGCCGGTACTCGACCGCCCGCAGCGCCGCCTCCCGGTACGCGGCGGTCAGGTCCGCGTACACCGCCTCGTGCAGCTCGGCGGACGGCCCGGGTCTGGAGAACAGCAGCAGCCGTACGGCGAGGGGGTCCCCGCTGAGCGGGCGGACGGCCATGTCGTCGCGCGGCAGGGACGTCGGCTGGCAGGGGGCCACCGCCTCGCCGACGGCGATCAGTGAGGCCGCGGTGTGGTAGTCGCCGTGCAGGACGGGGGGATCGATGCCCGCGGCGCACAGCACCCGGCGCAGCCCGTCCCACTCACCGTCCACGGTCGGATCGACCATCCAGCGGTCGTGGGCGAGCTCGGCGAGATCCACCACGGCTGCCGCGGCGGCGGGGTGGTCGCACGCCATGGAGATGAACTGCGGCTCCCGCTCGACGAGTACGCGTAACGACAACCCGTGAGGCACCAGCAGCGGGCATCCCTCCACCTCGTGCACGAAGGCGACATCGAGCTGGCCGGCGGCGACCATCCGCAGCAGCGCGTTGGCGGACACGTCCACATGGAGTGAGATGTCGGTTCCGGGCAGCCGCTGGCGCAGCCGGCGCAGCCACCCGGCGAGCGCCCGGCTCGCGGTCGAGCCGATGCGCAGCAGAGGCCCTCCCGCGCCCGCCGCGGCGGCCTTCGCCTCCACGACGAGGGCGCTCATCTCCGCCACGAGCGGCCGGGCGCGGCTCAGTACGGCACGGCCGAGCGGCGTCGGCCTGCAGCCGGTGCGCTCCCGGGAGAAGAGCGGCGCGCCCAGGAAGTTCTCGATGCGGCGCAGTTGGGTCGTCAGGGACGGCTGGCTGACTCCGAGCTGCCGAGCGGCTTTGTGCACGCTGCCGGTGTCGGCTATGGCACACAGCGCACGCAGGTGCCTCACCTCGAGCTCCATGCATGCGAGCGTAGGGCCGCACCAACTGCCACACCAGACACCCTGGTCGGGGCAGGTCGGGCGGATCGGGACAGGCCGCGGTCCGCCCCCCGGGGATGCGCCTGCGCTATCCCCCGCCGGCATCATCCGCCGGGGGGCACGCCTCACCAAGACTCTGGGCTACCGAAGTTCGTTCAACGGACGAGTAGGAGCCCCCCATGCGTCACCTCAGAGCGTTGATCTCCGCCGCCCTCGGCCTCGGCCTCGCCGCCGCCCTCGGTACCGTGCCCGCCACCGCCGCCGACTCCCCCGGGACCGCGGTGACATCGTCCTCGCCCGCCTCGTACGCCGCGTACGAAGGCTCCGCGCAGGACGCGAGGGCGACCCGCGCCTTCTTCGACGCCGTCGTGAAGTCGGTCGCCGAGAAGCGCGCCGCCACGCCGGGCGCGCAGGCCGTGACCGTCGTCTACAACGCGAGCAACGCGCCCGGCTTCCGCACCCAGATATCCCGTAGCACTCAGATCTGGAACAGCTCGGTCAGCAATGTGCGGCTGGTGGAGGGCTCGGGCGCCGACTTCGCCTACTACGAGGGCAACGACCCACGCGGCTCGTACGCCAGCACCGACGGGCACGGCCGCGGCTACATCTTCCTGGACTACCGGCAGAACCAGCGGTACAACTCCACCCGCGTCACGGCCCATGAGACGGGGCATGTGCTCGGTCTGCCGGACCGCTATTCGGGTCCGTGCAGCGAGCTGATGTCGGGCGGCGGCCCCGGCACGTCCTGCCAGAACGCCTACCCGGACTCGCAGGAGCGCGCCCGGGTCGACCAGCTGTGGGCCTACGGGCTCGCGGCCGCGATCGCCAAGGTCTCCTGACGCCGGTCCGGCCACGGTCAGGGGCGCCCCGCAGTGCTCGGGCGGGGCGCCCGTCGCGTCCGGGTGCCTCCCGGGTCCCGGTCAGGTCCCTGCCGGCTCGCGCTGTCCGAGCCTGGTCCCGGGCGGCAGTTGACGGCCGACGCGGCCGAGCGCGTCGTTGAAGTCGCCGTCCCCGACCCCCGCCTCGTACGCCGTGCCGCCGTAGTGGAGCGTCAGGTTGAGGTCCGCCCGGTCGAGGGGCGGGTCGCCGGCAGTGGGCTCGCCCAGCGTCAGCAGGCAACTGAGTGTGGCCTGCTGGACCGTGCCGTCCGGGGCATGGACGGGCAGCGGCATGTCCCATTCCAGGACACACGAGGCCAGGACTTGCGAGGCGTCCACCGCCGTGAGAGCGGCGAAGGTCGCCCCTTCGTAATCAACACCTCTGATGCTGGTGCGCAGTTGGCCGCCGCTCGCCGATATGGTGACCGATTCCGCGCCCTGCCGGTCGCGGTACCAGCCCGCCCAGGCTTCCGTAGACTCCGATGACATGCGCGGACTGTAGCGGTACGGCCGCCTCGGCCGCTCCCCAGGTGCCCCTCCGGTGCTCGACTGCCCCCTTCGGGCCCTCCTCAGCCACCGGTCGGACACTCCTCAGGATGCTCCGGCCTACCGACCGGCGGGACCGTCCCGGTTTCCGGAGGGAGCGCCCCCGGCCTCCGGTGGCACATGGAGCGGGCAGTCAGGGTTGCGGCAGGGGCCCGGCTTCCACACCGGGACGTAGGCCCCCAGTGTCTTGTGGCGCTTCGCCACCGCGACCACCGGCTGCCCGCACTCCGGGCATGTGAACGAGTGCTCCGGGTCATGACTGGTCTCAGACGGTTCAGGTGCTCTGGTGCTGCCCATACGTCCAGAATATGCCGGTACGATCCCATCCGGCGGCTCGGCCCGCCTGTCAGTTCCTTCGGCTGTACTGCCTGACGATCACGCCGTTGTCGAACGTCCGCACCGCCCCCGGGAAGAAGTCGGCGATCTGGAACGGTGCCGCGAACATGGGCATCCCGGACCCGAGCACGGCCGGATAGGTCTTGATGACGAGCTCGTCGACCTCGCCGATGAGCTGACCCGCGAGATTGGCGCCCCCGCAGAGATAGATGTCCAGGCCCTCTTCCTTCTTGAGTTCCCGGACCACGCTCACCACGTCGCCGGAGACGATGCGCACGTTGGGGTCGGGGGACTCCTGGATGCCGGCCGACACCACATATTCACGCAGGTGCGCATAGGGGCTGGTGATGCCGGCCTTCAACGCCAGGTCGTAGCTGGCGCGGCCCTGGATGACCGTGTCGTACCTCCTGTTGGGCACGTCGTCGACACCCAGGGCGCGGCGGGCGGCGGTCGGCAGGGCGTCGGGGCACTCGTCCCTGAAGTACTCCAGGAAATCGCCGGTCACGAACTTGGTAAAAAAGTCCGCCTCGCCGTCCGGCGCCCCGATGAAACCGTCGATGGAGGCCGCGATGAAGTAGCTGAGCTTTCGCACTCTGAATCCTCTGTCCGTCGGGACCGATGAGGCGGCCGACGGCCGGGCGAGTCTGGCGGACGGCCTCGTCCAGTTCGACGGCCGGGCAATGACCACTTCACGCATAGTGCTGTGGCCACAGTGGTCGTCGCAAGTGCTTTCACCGAGGATCGGCGGCTCGATCAGCGGTTGCGGCGAGTGACGAACTCGGCCAGCGACAGCAGATCCTCTGCCGCCGCCAGGTCCGGGACCGCCCGCGACAGCTCACCGACCGCCCTGGACATCCGGTCCCCGGCTTGCAGCTGGGCCCAGTCCCGCCCGCCTGCCCGCTCCACGGCATCGGCGGCACGGCGGATCGCCGCCGCGTCCATCGAGCCGCGATACAGCTCGGCCAGCTCAGCGCCGGCCGCGGTGCCCGAGGAGAGGGCCGCGACCACCGGCAGGGACTTCTTGCGCGCGGCGAGATCCGCGCCGGCCGGTTTACCCGTCCGCTCCGGGTCCCCCCAGATCCCGATGAGGTCGTCGATGAACTGGAACGCCAGGCCGGCCTCCCGCCCGAAAGCGTCCATCGCCGCGACCTCCTCCGCTCCCGCGCCCGCGTACAGTGCGCCGAGCGCGCAGGCGCAGCCCAGCAGGGCCCCGGTCTTGGCCGTCGCCATCGCGAGGCACTCGTCCAGAGTGACCTCGTGCGGTGGGCGTTCCTCGAGGGCGCAGTCCGCCTGCTGCCCCGCGCACAGTTCGATGACGCACGCGCTCAGCCGCACCGACGCCGCCGCGGAGGCCCGATGCCGGTCGCCCGCGAGCAGTCCGAGTGCGAGCGCCGACATCGCGTCCCCGGTGACGATGGCATCGGGGACACCGAAGACACTCCATGCGGTGGGCCGGTGCCTGCGGGTGGGGTCCTCGTCGATCACGTCGTCGTGCAGCAGGGTGAAGTTGTGCACGAGTTCCACGGCGGCGGCCGCCCGCACCGCCTGCTGCGGGTCGCCGCCCAGTGCCCGGCAGGCGGCGAGCACCAGCGCCGGTCTGACGGCTTTGCCGGCGGAGCCGGTGGCCTCGGTGCCGTCGGCCCGCTCCCAGCCGAAGTGGTAGCCGGCGACCCGCCGTACGGGCGCGGGCAGCGATGCGACGGCGGCACGGAGTTGGGGCTCGACGGCGCTGCGGCTGCGCTCGAGGAGGTCGACGGCGTCACGGCCCTCGACGGTGTCCGGCATGGTCAACTGGGCGGTCCCTTCCTGATGGTGGCTTCGCCTCTCGCGGCGAGGACACGGTGGCGGCGCCGCGTCCCCGGCAGTCACGTCATGGAGGGCACGTCACCGCCAGCGGCTCACCTCCACGTTCTCCAGGACGCCCAGCGCGTCCGGGACGAGTACCGCCGCCGAGTAGTAGGCCGTGACCAGGTACGAGATGATCGCCTGCTCGTCGATACCCATGAACCGCACCGACAGGCTCGGCTCGATCTCGTCCGGGATGCCGCTCTGCTGCAACCCGATGACGCCCTGCTCCTCCTCGCCGGTACGCATGCAGATGATGGAGGTGGTCCGGGCCTCGGAGATCGGGATCTTGTTGCACGGGAAGATGGGCACACCACGCCAGGCGGGCACGTGGTGGCCCGCGACGTCCACACTGTCGGGAACCAGTCCGCGCCTGTTGCACTCGCGGCCGAATGCGGCGATGGCGCGCGGATGGGCGAGGAAGAGCTTCGAACCGCGGCGCCGCGAGAGCAGTTCGTCCATGTCGTCGGGGCTGGGCACACCGTCGTGCGGCTGCAGCCGCTGCCCGTAGTCGCAGTTGTTCAGCAGGCCGAACTCGCGGTTGTTGACCAGCTCGTGCTCCTGCCGCTCGCGCAGCGCCTCGACGGTCAGGCGCAACTGCTGCTCGGTCTGGTTCATCGGCTGGTTGTAGAGGTCCGCGACCCGGCTGTGCACCTTCAGCACCGTCTGGGCGACGCTCAGTTCGTACTCCCGCGGCGCCGCATCGTAGTCCACGTAGGTGTGCGGCACGACGGCTTCACCGACATGGCCGGCCGACAGGTCGATCGCCGCCTCGCCGTACTTGTTCGTCCGCTGGTGTGGCACCGCGGCCAGGTTTGCCAGATGAGTGCGCAGCGGCTCCGCCCGTTCTGCCAGGTTGAGCACGTCGGCCCTGGTCAGGACGAGGACCGTACAGGCGGTCGCGGCGCGTGCCGTGTACTGCCAGACCGCGTCGCCGTCCAGTAGTGCCTGGTCGCCGAAGTAGGCACCGTCTGCGAGGACCTCGACGACCGCCTCGTCCCCGTAAGGGCCCTCGCCGACCTGCTCGACCCTGCCATGGGCGAGGAGGAAGATCCTGTCGACCGCCTCCCCGCCGGTCGCCAGCACCTGACCCGGCGCGAACTCGTGCTGTTCGCACCGCAGCGCGAGCTCGGCGAGCGCCGCCTCGTCGCCGAAGTTCCGTAGCGGTGGCAGCTCACCGAGCTCCGCGGGGATCACCTGGACGCGATCCGCGGTCTGGACGAAGGTGACCCGCCCGTCGCCGACCGAGTAGGTGAGCCTGCGGTTCACCCGGTAGGTGCCGCCCTGGACCTGGACCCATGGCAGCATGCGCAGCAGCCACCGTGAGGTGATCTCCTGCATCTGCGGGGCGGACTTGGTGGTGGTTGCGAGATTCCGTGCGGCGGCGGTGCCGAGACTCTGTTGCGGTGACTGCCCGCGCACGTCCTCGCCTACGGAACCGACCGAACCAACCGTCATGGGACTCCCTCTCGATCATGTGCTGACCTGCAGAGCAAGCCTTTCATCGCAGTCTGTAAGTACGCTATTACACAAATGAGTGTGACTGAATCACCGTGGCCCGGGGCAGTAGCCGGAATCATTCGCACGTACGGCCAGAATGAACCCATGCCGCAGAGAAGCCCCGAGCCCGCCGCCGTGTTGCGGCCCCGGCTGCCGTCACCGCTGCAGCCGGTCGAGGACGTTCGCCTCTCCCGGCACGGGGTGCGCCTGCTCCTCAAGCGCGACGACCTGATCCACCCGGATCTGCCGGGCAACAAGTGGCGGAAGCTGGCCCCGAACCTGCGTGCCGCCGCCGGCCGGCCGGTGCTGACGTTCGGTGGCGCCTACTCCAACCATCTGCGCGCGACGGCCGCCGCGGGCCGGCTGCTCGGTTTCCCCACGATCGGCGTCGTACGGGGCGACGAACTCGCCACACGCCCGCTGAACCCCTCCCTGACCCGGTGCGCCGCGGACGGCATGCGACTGCTGTTCGTCGACCGCGCCACCTACCGCGCCAAGGACGACCCCCGGACACTGGATCGGATACTCGGGCAGGCGGCGACGGACGACGTGTACGTGGTCCCCGAGGGCGGCAGCAACGCGCCGGCCGCCACCGGTTGCGCCGAGCTCGGTCGGGAACTGCACGGTCTCGCGGACGTGGCGGCCGTCGCGTGCGGGACGGGCGGCACCCTTGCGGGGCTTGCCGCCGGCCTGGGCGCCGGGCAGCGGGCCGTCGGCTTCCCGGTCCTCAAGGGCGGATTCCTGGCGGGGGCGGTGCGCGCCCTCCAGGACGCGGCCTTCGGCGGCCCCGCCGGCGACTGGTCCCTGGACGAGCGGTTCCACTTCGGCGGATACGCCCGTACGACGCCCGCACTCGACCGGTTCGCGGCCGACTTCGGGGCCCGCCACGGGCTGCCCGTGGAGCGCGTCTACGTCGCCAAGATGCTCTACGGACTGGTGGAGCTCGCAGCGGAAGGCGCCTTCGCACCGGAGACGACCGTCGCGGCGGTCATCACCGGCCAGGAGCACGGTGCGGCTCCCGGCCGCACCGGGTGACGGCTCAGGCCGTCTCCTCCCGGTACGCGGCCGCCTCCTCCAGGTCCAGCCGGCGCAACAGGGTCCGCATCATCTCGTCGTCGATCTCCCGCCGGTCACGCAGCTCGACGAAGACGTCACGCTCGGTGGAGATCATTTCCCTGGCCAGCCGCCGATACACGTCGTCCGCCGACTCCCCCGTCTCGGCGTTGACCGTGCCGAGGCGTTCCCAGACGGCATTCCTGCGGCGCGCCAGCACCGCCCGCAGCCGGTCTTCCAGCGGTTCCGGCAACCTGTTGCGTTCGTCGTCGAGCAGCTCGTCCAGCCGCCGTTCGGCCGCCGCGGACGCCTTGCTCTGGGCCTGCGCCTCGGCCAGCGTCTCCGCCTGGACGTCGCGCCACGGAATCCTCAGCGCGCGGATCAGCGACGGCAGGGTCAGTCCCTGCACCACCAGCGTCCCGATGACCGTCGTGAAGGTGAGGAACAGGACGAGGTTGCGGGCGGGGAAGGCGTCGCCGTCCGGTGTCGTCACCGGGACCGAGAAGGCGATGGCGAGGGACACGACTGCGCGCATGCCGGCCCAGCCGACGATCAGCGGAGCGGTCCAGCCGGTGTCCGGCTCACGCTCCCTGATCCGCCGGGACAGCATGCGCGGCAGGAACGTCGCCGGGTACACCCAGACGAACCGCACCACGACCACGGCGGCGAACACCCCGGCCGCGTACAGGAGCGCTTCGCCGAGGCCGTAGTCGCCCAGCTCGTCCACGACGAACGCCAGTTGCAGGCCGATCAGCGCGAAGACGGCGGACTCCAGGACGAAGGCGACCACCCTCCAGACCGCTCCCTCCTGGGAGCCTGGTCGCGAAATCGACCTGCCAGGAGTGATGGCCCAGGTACAGCGCGACGACGACCACCGCGAGCACCCCGGACGCGTGCACCTGCTCCGCGGCGGCGTAGGCGATGAACGGGATGAGAAGCAACAGCGTGTTCTGCAGCAGTGCCTCTTTGAGGTGTCTGCGCAGCCAGTGGATCGGCAGCATCAGCGCCACGCCGACACCCACCCCGCCGAGCGAGGCGAGCGCGAACTCCTCGAGGCCGCTGCCCCAGCGCGCGCCGGCGCCGACGGCGGCGGCCAGCGCCACCTTGAAGGCGGTGATCGCGGTGGCGTCGTTCACCAGTGACTCGCCCTGGAGGATCGTGGTGATCCGGCCGGGCAGCCCGAGCCGGCGCGCGATCGCCGTGGCGGCCACGGCGTCCGGGGGCGCGATCACCGCGCCCAGCACCAGGGCGGTCGGCAGCGGCAGGTCGGGCACCAGCAGGTACGCGAGGCAGCCGACCGCGACCGTCGCGAACAGGACACAGCCGACCGAGAGCAGCGCGACGGGACGGATGTTGGCCCGCAGGTCGAGGTACGAACTCTCCAGGGCGGCCATGTGCAGCAGCGGCGGCAGCACCAGGGGCAGCACGATGTGCGGGTCGAGGTGGTAGTCGGGGACGCCGGGCACGTACGAGGCGACCAGCCCCGCGGCCACCAGAAGCAGAGGCGCCGGCACCGGCGTCCGGCGAGCCGCCCCGGCCACCGCGGCGCTCACGGCGATCAGCCCCACCAGCGGCAATGCTCCCATCACACCGACCTCGCTCCGACTACGTCGTAATCTGGCAATCATGAGCGAGTGCCCGCACATAGCCGAACTGCCGCGCCCCGAGCCGCAACCGCTGACCGACACCTGTCCGGAGTGTCTCGTGGCCGGCAGCCACCCCGTCCAGGTGCGACTCTGTCTGGTGTGCGGGCACGTCGGCTGCTGCGACTCCTCGCCGCACCGACACGCGAGCGCGCACTTCCACGAGACCGCACACCCGGTCATGCGCGCTTTCGAGCCGGGACGGCCCTGGCGGTGGTGCTTCGTGGACGGTTCGATCGTCTGAGCCCTGGGTACGTCAACCATCCCCCGCATCCGCTCAATTGGCAGGCGCAGACCACTAGCCACTGTGTGTGTTCATCGGCTTACATTGAGTGACAGTCATCACCATGGGGTCCTGGCGACACGGCACCATGGATCGCGATAGCGTCGCCAGGCCAGACCTGGCTGCGTGATCGACCACGTAACGCACGGCCGCGGGCCATCGCCCCCGGCCCGGAGAGAGCTTGTGCCACCTTGGAGGTGAGGGTGTCCCATATCGCAGGCGAGCCCGGGACCCAGGACTTCGTGGAAGTCCGGCTGCCCGCTGCGGGTGCCTACCTGTCCGTGCTGCGAACGGCCACCGCCGGCCTCGCAGCGCGCTTGGACTTCACCCTCGACGAGATCGAGGACCTGCGGATCGCGGTGGACGAGGCGTGCGCGATCCTGCTGCAGCAAGCCGTCCCCGGATCCGTTCTGAGCTGTGTGTTCCGGCTCGTCGACGACTCACTGGAGGTGACGGTCTCCGCGCCCACCACCGACGGCCGGGCGCCGGAGCGCGACACGTTCGCCTGGACGGTGCTCTCCGCACTGGCCGGCAAGGTCGACTCGTCGGTCGCCGACGACCGTACGGTCGCCATCAGCCTGTACAAACAGCGCGGCGCGGGACCCGGGCCGGCGTGAGCAACGGAAACGGGGACGGTTCGATGCGGGAGGACGAGGAGCGGAGCCCGAGGGCGCTGAGCACGTCGCCCGGCATCCCTGACCAACAGGCGCGGCCGCACCCGGTGGTGGACGAACCTGAGGGCCGTACGGCCTCGGCAGAGCGGGCGGACCGTATGAGCGAGCACCGGCAGCACCCGGACCCCCATGACCGCAGCAGGGCGCGGGCGATGTTCATCGCCCTGCGCAGCCTGCCCGACGGGTCGCCCGAGCGGGCGGAGCTGCGGAACCAGCTCGTCCGGATGCATCTGCCGCTGGTCGAGCACCTGGCGCGGCGGTTCCGCAATCGCGGCGAACCGCTGGACGACCTCACACAGGTCGCGACGATCGGCCTGATCAAGTCGGTGGACCGGTTCGACCCGGACCGCGGCGTCGAGTTCTCGACGTACGCGACACCGACGGTGGTCGGCGAGATCAAGCGTCACTTCCGCGACAAGGGGTGGGCGGTGCGCGTGCCGCGCCGTCTGCAGGAGCTGCGGCTCTCGCTGACCACGGCCACCGCCGAGCTCTCCCAGCAGCACGGCCGCTCCCCGACCGTGCATGAACTGGCGGAGCGTCTCGGCATCTCCGAGGAAGAAGTCCTGGAGGGCCTGGAGTCCGCGAACGCGTACTCCACGCTGTCCCTGGACGTCCCCGACACCGACGACGAGTCCCCCGCGGTGGCGGACACGCTGGGCGCGGAGGACGAGGCCCTCGAGGGTGTCGAGTACCGGGAGTCCCTCAAGCCGCTGCTGGAGGGTCTGCCGCCGCGTGAGAAGCGCATTCTGCTGCTGCGGTTCTTCGGGAACATGACCCAGTCCCAGATCGCGCAGGAGGTCGGCATCTCGCAGATGCACGTCTCCCGTCTGCTGGCGCGGACACTGGCGCAACTCCGCGAACGCCTCCTCGTCGAGGAGTGACCGGGCGAAGCCCGGTGAGTCCGGCTTACGCCTCCGGGCGCGGCCCGGTCCAATGCGCCCGGCCCCGGGCGCCGGGCGCATTGGTCCGCCTGGCGTCCGGGTGCCGCGCGTCCGGGCGGGGCCGGGTGACGTTGCCGGTCCTGTCCGGGTGACGTTGCCGGGTGCCACCCGGACCATGCGCCCGGCGCCCGGGGCCGGGGGCACCAGGTGTGGCCCGGTCCTGTCCGCCTGGCGTCCGGGTGCCGCGCGTCCGGGCGGGGCCCGGGTGGCGTTGCCGGATGCCACCCGGTCCAATGCGCTCGGCGCCCGGGGCCGGGGGCACCAGGTGTGGCCCGGTCCTGTCCGCCTGGCGTCCGGGTGCCGCTCCGGTGGTCGTGTCCGGGACTGCTTTCCTCACCGCGCTTCGCGCGAGTTGCGACGCTTTACGTCCCGGACACGACCCCCTGCGCGTCCCCCTCCCCCGACGCGACGGTTTCGCCCCCGCCCATGGACAAGTGCAGGCAGGGAGCAGCGCCTCCCCGAAACCGGGACTCCAACCCCATCCCCCGCAGGGACGCGCCCCGGCGGGCCGCACGCGCCCACGGGCCGCAAACCGGGGCCTGGCCCGTCCCGACGACAGACGCCCCCCGGCGAGCAGCCCGCAAGGTGTCCTGACCCCGACGAGGTGCGGGTCAGCTGCCCACCGGGCCGTCGCTTCGACTCGGTCCCCCAGTCGCCCGCGCACCGGCCCTGGACGGGGAAGGACCCACCGGCCTCAAGGGCGACCACGGGCGAAAGGGGCGCCACCGGACCGGAGGGGGGCGGGGTCGCAGGAGGGGGGTGTCCGGAAGTAAAGCGTCGCAACCCGCGCGCAGCGCGGTGAGGAAAG